>DATCLV010000861.1:0-5872 GCA_036563745.1 Acidimicrobiales bacterium
GTGCCCTTCCTCCAGGAGCAGCAACCGCATCTCGCGCAGCGCCTCGCGCCCGGGCACGGGTGCACCTTCGTCGCGGCCGGGCCGCACCAGCAGGAAGCTCTCGGTAAACAGGGGGACCTCGGTGAGCGACGGCTCCGAGACCGGCAGGGCGACAATGGCCGCGTCGATCCGCCCTTCCGCCAGCTCCTGAATCAGCTTCGAGGTGAGCGCCTCGCGCACATGGATGTCGAGCTCGGGGTGCAGGCGCGTGAGGTTGCCGACGACCGTCGGCACGAGGTACGGCGCGACGGTCGGGATCATGCCGATGCGCAACCGGCCGATGAAGCGGCCCCGGGATGCGCGCGCGAAGTCTCCGAGCTCGTCGACCGAGCGCAAAATGTCGCGGACACGCTGCGCGACCTCCTCGCCCAGCTTCGTGAGCCGCACCTGGCGGGCGCCGCGCTCGATCAGCACGACGCCCAGCGCGTCCTCCAGCTCCTTGATCTGCATCGATAATGCCGGCTGCGAGATGGAGCAGGCGGCGGCGGCCCGCCCGAAATGGCTGTGGCGCGCCAGAGCGTCGAAATAGCGGAGCTGCCGGAGGGTGATCGGGTTCATAAGGCCACGTTATGGCAGCAATCACTAAAGTCAATTTTACCTGATGGAGGGCGTTGGTTAAGGAACTTAGAATCGTTGCATTTCCTGGACACGAGAGGGGTACGACATGGCCGACGGTAGCGCCGACGCAGGCAAATGCCCGTTCCACGCTGCGACCAAGCAGGGTGGGACGACGAACCGGGACTGGTGGCCAAGCCAGCTCAATTTGAGGTTGCTGGCAGCGAACTCTCCCCTGTCCAACCCCATGTCCAAGGGGTTCAACTACGCCGAGGAGTTCAAGAAGCTCGACTATTACGCGCTGAAGAAGGACCTCACCGCGCTGATGACCGACTCGCAGGACTGGTGGCCTGCGGACTTCGGTCACTACGGCCCGCTGTTCATCCGTATGGCCTGGCACGCCGCCGGCACCTACCGCATCGGTGACGGGCGCGGCGGCGCGGGCACCGGCCAGCAGCGCTTCGCCCCCCTCAACAGCTGGCCCGACAACGTCAATCTCGACAAGGCGCGCCGGCTCCTGTGGCCGATCAAGCAGAAGTACGGCAACAAGATCTCCTGGGCCGACCTGCTCGTCCTCGCCGGCAACGTCGCCCTCGAGTCGATGGGCTTCAAGACGTTCGGGTTCGCCTTCGGCCGGGAGGACGTTTACGAGCCCGAGGAGATCTTCTGGGGCCCCGAGGACACCTGGCTCGGCGACGAGCGCTACAGCGGCGACCGCGAGCTGGCCGAGCCCTTCGGCGCCGTGCAGATGGGTCTCATCTACGTGAACCCGGAGGGCCCCAGCGGCAACCCGGACCCGCTCGCCTCGGCCCGTGACATCCGGGAAACCTTCGCCCGGATGGCCATGAACGACGAGGAGACCGTGGCGCTCATCGTCGGCGGCCACACGTTCGGCAAGACCCACGGCGCCGGCGACCCCGACCTCGTCGGCCCCGAGCCCGAGGCCTGCCCCGTCCACAACATGGGCCTCGGCTGGCACAGCAGCTACGGCACCGGCAAGGGCCCCGACGCCATCACCAGCGGCCTCGAGGGTGCGTGGACGCCCACCCCGACGACCTGGGACAACAGCTTCCTCGAGACCCTGTTCGGCTTCGAGTGGGAGCTCACCGAGAGCCCCGCCGGCGCCAAGCAGTGGGTGCCGAAGGACGGCGCCGGAGCCGACCTCGTCCCCGACGCGCACGACCCGAACAAGCGCCACCAGCCGGTGATGCTCACGTCGGACCTCGCCCTGCGGTTCGACCCCATCTACGAGCCCATCGCCCGGCGGTTCAAGGACAACCCGGACGAGCTCGCCGACGCCTTCGCCAAGGCCTGGTACAAGCTCCTCCACCGCGACATGGGCCCGGTCACCCGCTACCTCGGCCCGTGGGTGCCCGAGCCGCAGCTGTGGCAGGACCCCGTGCCCGAGCACGTCGGCCCGCTCATCGACGACGGCGACGTCGCCACCCTCAAGGGCAAGCTGCTCGACTCCGGGCTCTCCGTGCAGCAGCTGGTCCGCGTCGCCTGGGCGGCCGCGTCCAGCTACCGCGGCACCGACCGGCGCGGCGGCGCCAACGGCGCCCGCATCCGCCTGGCACCCCAGAAGGACTGGGACGCCAACGACCCGGCCGAGCTGGCCCAGGTGCTGCCGGTCCTCGAGGGCATCCAGCAGGAGTTCAACGCGGCCGGTGGGGCCCAGGTGTCGCTGGCCGACCTGATCGTCCTCGGCGGCTGTGCCGCGGTCGAGAAGGCCGCCCGGGACGCCGGCTTCGACGTCGCCGTCCCGTTCGCCCCGGGTCGGACCGACGCCACCGAGGAGCAGACCGACGCCGACTCGTTCAAGGTGCTGGAGCCCCTCGCCGACGGGTTCCGGTACTACCAGCGGCCCGGCGACAAGATGCCGGCCGAGGTGCGCCTGCTCGACAAGGCCTACATGCTCAACCTGTCCGCACCCGAGATGACGGTGCTGGTCGGCGGCATGCGGGCCCTCGGGGCGAACACCCGGGACTCGTCGCACGGCGTGCTCACCGACCAGCCCGGCAAGCTCACCAACGACTTCTTCGTGCACCTCCTCGACATGCGGTACGAGTGGAACACGTCGCCGTCGCAGGAGGGCGTGTACGAGGGCACGGACCGGGCGACCGGCCAGGTGCGGTGGACCGCCACTGCCGCCGACCTGGTGTTCGGCTCGAACTCGCAGCTCCGGGCGCTGTCCGAGGTCTACGGCCAGGACGACGGCAAGGAGCGGTTCGTCCGTGACTTCGTGGCCGCCTGGGACAAGGTCATGAACCTCGACCGGTTCGACCTGCACCGGTAGTCGCGGTTCGCTCCTGCCCGGCAGAGGGGTGGGGCTGCGGCCCCGCCCCTCGCCGCGTCTGCGGCCGGGCGCGGGCCGGGCGCGGCCGGTCGTGGTGGGGTCAGCCGGGCGCGGCGGTCGACGTCGTGGTCGCCGGGGTCGTGGTGGTCGTCGGGGCCGTCGACGGGGCAGCGGGGGCCGGTGCCGTCGACGAGGCAGCGGGGGCCGGGGCCGTCACCGGTGCGTAGGTGGCGGTGAGCGTCGTCGGCGGGGTCGGGACGGTGATCTCGTGGCTCCGGGCGCCGCCGTCGGACCAGCCCACGAACGCGTGCGGCACCCCGCCGATCGTGACCGTGGCCGGGGCGCTCAGCGTGATCCGGCCGTTGGTGGCGTAGAGCTGCTCGAACGGCGCCGGCTTCGTCGTGCCACCGCCGGTCAGCGGCACCCCGGCGGGCGACGACGCCAGCGTCAGCCGGGTGGACCGGTACTCGACCCGGGTCGTGGTCGACGCGGTCCGCCCGTCGGGCGTGCGCACGGTGAGGGTCAGCTCCAGGGCCGCGGGGAACTCGTGGTCGGGCATCGTCAGCGTCCCCGACCGGGCGCCGACCAGGGAGAACACCCCAGGGTGGTGGTGGCATCGGTCGGGGCAGTGGAGCAGGTCGGCCGTCCACGACAGCGCGCTCGCCGGCAGCTCCCGGCCGTCGGGCCCGAGACCGGTCCCCTCGAACGCCACCTGCTCGCCCACCTCGGCGACACGACCCGGCTCGGGCCGCGACACGACCGCGACCGGGTTCGACGGGTCGCCGACCTCCACGAGCGCCACGCCCAGCGACTGGCTGCCCGCCAGATCGGTGACCCGGACCCGCACCACCGCCAGCCGGTCGGTGGTGAACGTGGCCGTGGCGGTCGGATCGGTGCCGTCGTCGAACTCGCCGTCGTCGTCCAGCTCCCAGGCGTAGGAGACGACGTCACCCGGATCGGGGTCGGTGGAGCCCGAGGCGTCGAAGGTGACCGTGAGCGGCGGGTCGCCCCGGGTCGGCGTGGCCGTGACGCGGGCCACCGGGGGGTGGTTGGTGGACGAGTAGCCGACCCGGACGATCCGCCCGCCCTGGAGGTCGACGTACCAGAGGGCGCCGTCGGGCCCGAAGGCGAGGTCGACGGGGGCACTGGCGGGGGTGACGAACCGCTCGATGCGGCCGGGGTCGGGGAGGCCGTCGTCGCCGGCCCGCATCACCCAGATGCAGCCCCGGGTGGCGTCGGCGAAGAACAGGGCGCCGTCGTAGCCGTCGGGGTAGCTGCTGTCGTCGGGGGCGATGGCGATGCCGCTGATCGACGACCCGTTCTGCTCGGTGCACGGCTCGTCGGGGGTCACCTCGACCCGGTGCCGGTAGCTGTACACCGGCGCCCGGACCGCCAGCGGCCCGAACGTGTAGAGGGTCTCGCAGACGGCCAGGTCGATCTGGTCGTAGCTGGGGCGGCGAATGTTGCCCTCGTAGCAGGGCCAGCCGAAGTTGTCGACGACGGGGTCGTCGCCGCGGCTGAAGTTGATCTCCTCCCAGATGCCGGACCCGACGTCGCCGATCCACAGGTCGTCGGTCCCGGGGACGAGCGCGAACCGGAACGGGTTCCGGAGGCCGTAGGCGACGATGCGGCGGGCGTTGGGGTCGGGGTGGGACGCCAGCGGGTTGTCGGGGAGCGCCGCGCCGGTGTCGGGGTCGACCCGGACGATCGTCCCGTCGAGGGTGACGGGGTCGCCGCCGGTGCGCAGATCCTGGCTGCGCAGCGAGCCGCCCTGCGCGGACGGCGGCTGGAGGACGGCACCGACGCCGCCGGGCGGGTCACCGCAGGGGTTGCGGGGGGTGCCGCGCTGGCCGTAGTCGTCGAACGTGAAGCTGGCCCCGTCGCCGCCGCCCACGTAGAGGGCGCCGTCGGGGGCGAAGGCCATCGTCCCGATCGAGTGGCTCGGGTACTGCTGGCACCAGTCGTGGAGGAGGACCTGCTCCTCGCCGGTCCAGGTGCGGTGGTCGTCGGCGAGCGGCAGGCGCGACAGGCGGGCGGTGACGACGCAGCCGTCGTCGTTGGGGCCGGGCGGGGTGGGGCAGCCGTCGTCGTCGACTCCGGGACTGCCCCACCGGGGCGCGGTGCCACCGGGCGGGGCGTCGTAGGTGTAGAGGACGTACACGGCCGGGTCGTCGAGGAAGTCGGGGGCGACCTGCACGTCGAGGAGGCCCCGGTCCCAGAAGTTGTGGGTGTTGGTGCGCAGGTCGGCGAGGACCGTGGGCGCGTCGTCGCCGACGCCGTCGTAGCGGAGGACCACGCCCCGCTTCTCGGCGACGAACACCTGCCCGTCGGGCGCGAAGGCCACCGCCGTGGGCTGCCGCAGCCGGTCGAAGACCACGTACTCGTGGAACCCCTCCGGCACCGCCGGTTCGCACGCCACCGCCAGCGTGGCGACGACGAGCGCCACCACTCCCCATGTCCGCCGCATGTCCCCCGATTGTTTCGCGCGCCCCGGAGGTTGTCACCACCCAACCGGGCGGAGCCGGCGAGGTCCGTGACGGCCGGTGGGGCTCAGCGCGACCGGCCGGGGGCCCGGGAGGTGTGCCAGAGCGACTCGAACTGGTCGAGCCAGTAGGCGTACCAGTGCTCGGAGCGGGCGCGGGTGAGCTCGACGTGCATGCGGGTCTCGGTGGACTCGTTGTGGAACCCGTGGAACTCCACGATGAGGGTGCCGTGGCGCTCCTTCGGGTCGATCGCGACCAGGCTGAAGCCCGGGTTCACCGGCGCGAAGCGGTACTCGACGGTGCCGGGGGTGTCCCAGCCGGCGAGCTTCTCCAGCAGCGCCACCGTCTCGGTCAGCGCCTCGGGGAGGGTCTTCATGCCGTAGTCGAGGCCGTCGTCGAGGTGCCGGGCCGCCAGCCTGACGAGGTCGGGTGCCGCCGGGTCGAGCACCGCCACCTGCACGCGGCCCTCGGGGCGGGCGAGGATCGTCTGCCGGAGGAC
>DATCLV010000247.1:0-1912 GCA_036563745.1 Acidimicrobiales bacterium
CGAACAGCACCTGGGTCCGCCCGTAGGCCACCTCGACGTCCTCGACCTCCAGGGCCAGCTCGACGTCGGCGTCCCCTGCGTCGACCGGCGCGTCGTCCACGATCGTCTCGGCCACGGTCACGTGCGCACCTCCCCCGTCACTTCGCTCGTCCCGCCGGTGGTCACGGCGCGACCGCCCGCTCGTCGGTCCCCGCCTCGACCGCGCCGTCGGCCTGGTCGCCGTTGGCCCCGGCCCCGGCCCCGGCAACGACACCGGCCCCGGCCCCGGCCCCGTCGGCATTGTCGGCCTCGGCAGCACCACCGTCGACATCGTCCGACCCTTCCTCCGCCAGCTCGACCTCGACCTCGGCCACGTCGACCTCGGCGACCGCCGCCACCATCTCGCTCACCTCGTCGGCGTCGACGTCCTCCATGGCCGTCACCCGCAGGGCGGCCGAGACCGCGGCCGACGCCTCGGCCACGTCCCGCTCGTGCGACCGACCCAGGTAGACCTCCCGCACCTTGGGGTCGGCCTGCACCTCCTCGACGCTCCCCTCGGTCAGCAGCCGGCCCTCGTGCAGCACGGTGACCCGGCGGGCGTAGCGGCGCAGGAACCCCATGTCGTGCTCGATCACCACCACCGTGTGGTCGGTGGCCAGCTCCTCCAGCAGCTCCCCGGTGGCCTCCCGCTCCTGCGGGGTCATGCCCGCCACCGGCTCGTCGAGCAGCAGCAGGCGGGGCTGCTGCACGAGGAGCATCCCGATCTCCAGCCACTGGCGCTGACCGTGGGTCAGCACCCCCGCGGGACGGGTCGCCCGGTCGGCCAGGCCGATGCGCTCCAGCGTCCCGGCGACCAGCGTCGACGCCCGTCGCGCCACCCGCAGCCGCCCCAGGAACCGGCGCCGGAACGACTCGGCGAGGTCGAGGTTCTCGGCCACGGTGAGCGATTCGAAGATCGTCGGTGTCTGGAACGACCGGCCGATCCCCTTCCGCACGATCGCGTGCTCCCGGGCGCCGGTGATCGCCTCGCCGGCGAACGTCACCGTCCCCGCGGACGGCCGGGTCAGGCCGGTGACGACGTCGAGCAGCGTGGTCTTCCCGGCGCCGTTGGGCCCGATCAGGAACCGCAGCTCGCCCTCGTCGACGGTGAGGTCGAGGTCGTCGATGGCGGTGAACCCGTCGAACGTGACGGTCAGTCCCCGCACCTCCAGCAGCGCGCTCACGCCGTCGCCACCTCCTCCCGAAGGTCCGGGCCGCCCGCCGGGCCACGGCCCGCCGGGTCACGACGCAGTGGGCCGCGGCCGGCCAGGAGCGCTCCGACCCGCTCCCGACCCGACCGCACCAGCCCCAGCAGCCCGCCCGGCACCCAGGCGACCACCACCACGAACAGCAGGCCCTGCAGGTAGAGCCAGTCGTCGGGCCGGGTCTCGCTGAAGCTGGTCTTGCCCCAGCTCACCAGCAGCGCCCCCAGCACCGCGCCGTACAGCGTGCCGCGGCCGCCCACCGCGACCCACGTGATCATGAGGATCGACGGGAGCACCGTGAACTGGTCGGGGGCGACGATGCCGATGATCGGCGCCGAGAACGCCCCCGCCAGGCCCGCCATCCCGGCGGCCACCACGAACGCCACCGTCTTGGCGCGGGCGGGGTCGTAGCCGAGGAACCGGACCCGGTCCTCGTTGTCGCGCACCGCCACCAGCAGCCGGCCGTAGCGGCTCCGCACGAGCTGCCGGCCGACCAGCACGACCGCGACCAGCGCCGCGGCCGCCAGCCCGTACAGGTAACGGGACGTGCCGGGCTCGTACTTCGAGCGACCGAAGATCGTCGAGAAGTTCGTCAGGCCGTTGGTGCCGGCGGTCACCTTGAGCTGGCCGATCAGCAGCAGCCAGAACACCAGCGCCGTCGCCTGGGTGAGGATGGCAAAGAACGGGCC
>DATCLV010000862.1:0-4117 GCA_036563745.1 Acidimicrobiales bacterium
ACCCGGTGGTCACCACCGGGGCCCGCGAGTGGCCCGAGGCCGCCAGCGCCGCCCGGGCCACCGGGCACGGGTCGCCGGCGTCGAGCGTGAACACGTCGGGCCGGGGCCGCAGCACCTCGTGCAGCGACCGCTCCGAGATCTCGAAGGCGCCGTCGATGATGTTGCGCTGCTGGGGCGTGAAGCTCTTCTGCTGCGCCACCATGTCGCGCAGCTCCTCCTCGGTGACCTCCTCACGCCCCCGGTTCGGGTCGCCGCCCAGCAGGCGGACGACCACGTCGGTCGACCGCGACAGCAGCCACACCACCGGCCGGGTCACGCGGGCCATCAGCGACAGCGGTCGGGCGGCCACCAGGCTCCAGCGCTCGGCCCGCTGCATGGCGATCCGCTTGGGCGCCAGCTCGCCCAGCACCAGCGTGACGTAGGAGAGGATCAGCGACACCGCCACGATCGACCCCGGGCGGGCGAAGCCGCCGAGGAAGCTCAGCGGGTCCTCCAGCGGCTCGGCCAGCGTGACCGCCGCCGACGCCGACGCCAGGAACCCGGCGATCGTGATGCCCACCTGGATGGTGGCGAGGAAGCGGTTGGGCTCCCGGGCCAGGCGCGCCAGCACCGCGCCCGTCGACGAACGCTGCTCGAGGCGCCGCAGCTGGCCCTCCCGCAGCGTGACCAGCGCCACCTCGGAGCCGGCCAGCACCGCGTTCAGCAGCACGAGCACGATGATCAGGACGATCTGGGGCCACAGCCCGTTCATCGGACGCTCACCCCCGGCCGTCCGCCACGTTTCGGTACGTCCGATGGGCCGGACGAGGCGTCAACCACCCCAAGCAGCGTACTCCCATGTGCTAACGCGCCGATGTTGGGGTTTCCCCCGGCGCCACGGGCACTCCGCCGGTTCCCGGTACCCCGGTCGCCGTCGGGACCCGGGCGGTCAGGTACCAGACGCCGATCGCCCCGGCCACGAGGATGAGCGGCGACACCACCGGCGACGCCACCGTCAGCGCGCTCAGGCTGCACGCCAGCACGATCATCGTCACCGCCGTCACCTTCGCCCGCTTCGGCATGCCGAGGCCCGCCCGGTAGGCGCGCACCAGCGGGCCGACCTTCGGGAGGTCGAGCACCCACTGCTCGAACCGGGGGCTCGACCGGGCGAAGCACCCGGCGGCCAGGACGAAGAAGCCCGTGGTCGGCAGCCCGGGCACCACGATGCCGATGCCGCCGAGGGCGACCGCGGCCCACCCCAGCAGGAACCATCCCAGCCGACGCGCCCGACCCATCTGCCGGTGGGCCCCGCCTACCCGACGAGGTCGACGACGTCCTCGACCATCAGCACCACCAGCAGCGCCATCACCCCGAGCGAGATCGCCGTCACCGGCCACCGCCAGCGGTGCTGGGACGCGTGGAACCGGCGGATCGTGAGCACGTTCGACCCGAGCGCCACGGCCCCGATGACGAGGCCCAGGCCCGGGCCCACGTCGGAGGCGATGCCGAGCGCGGGCGCCACGAACGGCAGCACGACGTAGGTGAGCAGGCAGCGGACGGCCGACACCAGGATCGAGGTGGAGAAGGCCCGCTGCGCCGCCGCCTCGCGGTGCTGCGCCTCGGCGAGCTCGGAGGCCAGGTCGGAGGGCGCGGCCGTGCCCGGGGGCGCTGAGAGGACGTTCTCCACGAGGTGAATCTACGTCCGTCCCACGGCTGACAGCCAACAGGGCACGGGCTACGGTGGTGCCGGGCAAGCGCGCTGGGGGCGTCTTGGGCAGAGCGGACAGGGCAGAACGGACACCACGTCGAGCCACCGCGGGTCGAGCCATCGCGGCGGGTGCCGCCGCGCTCGCGGTGCTCGTCACCGCCTGCGCCGGTGGTGAGCTGAACGTCGTCGACCCGTCGTCGGGACCGGGCGGCGCCGGTGGGGCCGGGGGCGAGGACCCGCTGGGCTACAGCGCGACCTCGACGGCGTCGACCACCACCACCACGTCCACGTCGACGACCACCTCCACCACCACCAGCACGACCACGACGACGACCGCGCCCACCACGACCACCACCGAGGCGCCGCCGCCGACCGAGCCGCCGGCCCCGCCACCGCCCGCCCCGTCGCCCGACCGGACCTGGGAGGAGCGGTCGCTGGCGTTCGTCAACCAGAAGCGGGCCGAGAACGGCGCCGGGTCCCTCCGGATGGACGACGACCTGGTGGCGATGGCCGAGGGCTGGGCCGCCGAGCTGGTCCGTCGCCAGAGCCTGGGCCACAACCCCAACCTGAGCCAGCAGATCCCCGGCCGGTTCCGGGCCTGGGGCGAGAACGTCGCCTACAGCTACACGGCCGACAACATCGACCAGATGTGGTGGGAGAGCGACGGCCACCGGGCCAACATCCTCAACCCGGCCTACGACTCGATCGGGATCGCCTTCACCGAGGACGGCAACGGCCAGGTCTGGGCCGTCCAGGTGTTCGGCGGCACCTGACCGACGGCCCCACCGCCGTCTCGTCGGCGCCCTGAGCAGGCATCCGGCTGACGACCCCGGATCGGTGGGTAGGTTCGGGGCGATGCCTGATCTCGGGACGCTCGGCCGGCTCGACGTCGGCGACCACCACTACGACATCCACCGGCTCTCCGCCCTCGGCGACGGGGTCCAGCGGCTGCCCTACTCGCTCAAGGTGCTGCTGGAGAACCTGGCCCGGCACGTCGACGGGGTGGCCGTCCAGGAGGACGACGTGCTCGCCCTCGCCGCCTGGTCGGGCGGCACCGCCACCCACGGCGCCGGTGGCGACGACCGGGAGATCGCCTTCCACCCCGCCCGGGTGCTGATGCAGGACTTCACCGGCGTGCCCGCCGTGGTCGACCTGGCCGCCCTGCGCGACGCCGTCGCCGAGCGCGGCGGCGACCCCTCCGGCCTCGACCCCCTGATCCCCGCCGACCTGGTGATCGACCACTCGGTCCAGGTCGACGCCTTCGGCCGGCCCGACGCCCTGGCGCTCAACCTGGCCCTCGAGTACGAGCGCAACGTCGAGCGCTACCAGTTCCTGCGGTGGGGCCAGCAGGCGTTCGGGTCGCTGCGGGTGGTCCCGCCGGGCACCGGCATCTGCCACCAGGTCAACCTCGAGCACCTCGCCACCGTCGTCACCGCCCGCGACGGCGTCGCGTTCCCCGACACGCTGGTCGGCACCGACTCCCACTCGCCGATGGTCAACGGCCTCGGCGTCGTCGGCTGGGGCGTCGGCGGCATCGAGGCCGAGGCCGCGCTGCTGGGCCAGCCCATCTCGATGCTGGTGCCCGACGTGGTCGGGTTCCGGCTATCCGGCGAGATCCCCGAGGGCGCCACCGCCACCGACCTGGTCCTCACCGTCACCAACATGCTGCGGGCCCACGGCGTGGTCGGCCGGTTCGTCGAGTTCTACGGGCCCGGCGTCGCCAACGTGCCGCTGGAGAACCGGGCCACCATCGGCAACATGTCGCCCGAGTACGGGTCGACGATCACGATCTTCCCGATCGACGGCGAGACCCTCCGCTACCTGCGCTTCACCGGCCGCCCCGAGGAGCAGGTGGCGCTGGTCGAGGCCTACGCCAAGGAGCAGGGCCTGTGGCACGACCCGACGGTCGAGCCGGTCTTCACCGAGACCCTCGAGCTCGACCTGTCGACGGTCGAGCCCAGCATCGCCGGCCCCGCCCGCCCCCAGGACCGGGTACCGCTGCGCGAGGCGAAGGAGCGGTTCGCGGTGTCGCTGCTCGACTCGCTGCCCGACGCGCCGGCGCCGCCGCCCGAGACCCCGGTCGAGGTCGGCCCGCCCGGTTCCTACGACGAGGACGTCGCCGAGTCGTTCCCCGCCAGCGACGTGCCCTCGGCGTCGCGCGACGCGACCCGCGACGGCAACGGCCACGCCAAGGACCCGGGCCACACCGAGCCCGACGCCCACGACGACGTCACCGGCCGCCCCCACCAGCGCGTCCCGGTGAAGCTGCCGCTCGACATGGGCGGCGAGACCGTCGAGCTCGACCACGGCCACGTCGCCATCGCCGCCATCACCAGCTGCACCAACACCTCGAACCCGCAGGTGATGGTGGCCGCCGGCCTCCTGGCCCGGAACGCCGTCGAGCGGGGGCTCACCCGGAAGCCGTGGGTG
>DATCLV010000865.1:0-11878 GCA_036563745.1 Acidimicrobiales bacterium
GCGTGGGGCTCGGGTCGCTCTGGTGCCTGCAGGCCAGGGTCGGACGACGTCATGCGGTTCCCCCTTCATGGCACGTGATCCGCCGATCACCCTCTGTGATCCTGCTGGGTGGGGAGTGACCGGCGCCACTCGTCGTGGCAGACCAACCATACGCTTGCTTGGTAGGGTCTGTCGCATGGCTGACGCAGTGATCGTGGCGGCCGCCCGCACGCCCATCGGCAAGGTCGGGCGCGGCTCGCTGGCCGACGTGCGGAGCGACGACCTCGGCGGCTTCGCCGTCGACCGGGCGCTCGACCAGGTGCCGTCCCTCGACCCGGCCACGGTCGCCGACCTCTACTGGGGCTGCGCGCTCACCTACCACTCGCAGGGCTACAACATCGCCCGCCAGGTCGGCCTGCTGTCCCGGCTGCCCGACAGCGTCCCCGCCACCACGATGACCCGGGCCTGCGCCTCGTCGCTCACCGCCCTGCGGGCCGCCACCCACGCCATCGCCGCCGGCGACGGCGACGCCTACGTGGTCGGCGGCAGCGACAGCTACTCGATGGTGATGGGGCGGGGCTTCGACGAGGCCGACCACAACCCCCGCTTCACCGACCCCGACGCCCCCGGCTTCGCCGGCCACGCCTACATCGACGTGTTCGACACCGCCGAGATCGTCGCCGAGCGGTGGGGTGTCTCGCGGGAGGAGATGGACGAGCTGGCGCTCGCCTCGCATCGGCGGGCCGTGGCCGCCCGGGCGTCCGGGTTCTGGGCCCGCGAGATCAGCCCCTACGAGCGGCCCGACGGCGTGGTCGTCGCCGACGACGACTGCCCCCGGCCCGACACGTCGCTCGAACGGCTCGCCGCGCTGCAGCCCGTGCTGGCCGACCGGCCCGGCGCCCGCGTCACCGCCGGCAACACCACGGTCGCCGGCGACGGGGCCGCGGCGCTGGTGCTCACCTCGGCCGACTTCGCGGCCGCGCTCGGCGTCGAGCCCCTGGCCCGGGTGGTCGGCACCGCGGTGTCGGGGCTGGCGCCCGAGGTCATGGGCATGGGGCCGGTCGAGGCCACCCGGCGGGTGCTCGACCGGGCCGGGGTCGCCATCGGCGACGTCGACGTGGTCGAGTGCCACGAGAACTTCGCCGCCCAGGTCATCCCCGTGTGCCGGGAGCTCGGCATCGACATGGACCGCCAGCTCAACCCGTTCGGGTCGTCGCTGGCCCTCGGCCACCCGTCGGGCATGACCGGCGTGCGGCTGGTCGTCACCCTCCTCAACGCCCTGCGCACGACCGACGGCACGCTCGGCCTCGCCACCACCTGCGCGGCCGGCGGCCAGGGCCTCTCGGTCCTGGTGGAACGCCTCTCCTGAGCCCGCCCGGGGAGGGGCGGAGTAAGACGGGGGGATGGACGACGATGCGGCGACCCGGTTCGCGACGATGCCGTGGTCGGAGCTGCTGGGCTTCGAGATGGTGCACCACGGGCCGGGCGAGGTGACGCTCCGCATCGAGCCCCGGCCGGAGTTCCACAACCAGAACGGCACCGTGGCGGCGCCGATCTCGTTCGCGCTGGCCGAGGCGGCCGGCGCCGCGGTGATCGTGATGGAGTTCCTCGACCGGCTGGGCGACACCTACACGGTCGTGCGCGACGCCCGGCTCGAGTTCCTGGCGGCGGCCCGGGGCCCGATCCGCTCGACGGCCCGCCTCGACCCGGCCCGCCTCGCCGAGATCCGGGAGATCGTCACCGCGGGCGGCGAGGTCGACCAGCCGGTGCAGGCCGACGTGAGCGACGAGTCGGGGCGGGTCGTGGCCCGGGTGGCGATGACGCTGGCCGTCCGCCCGGTCCGCCGGTAGCCGCCGGGCCTAGCGGCGGGACAGCTTGGCGACCACCGGGGCGAACACGTCGCGGTCGACGTCGTTCATCACCGAGAACTGCGAGATGCCGTGCTCGGTGTGCCAGTAGGTGATCTGGTCGCACATCTCGTCGGTGCCGCCCAGCAGGACCAGCGGGGTGTCGCGGGCCTGCTCCAGCTGGGCCAGCGCCGACGGGTGGCGGCCGGCGGCCACCGACGCCTCGTCCGGGGCGACGATGCCGATCGTCACCGCGATCTCCAGCCGGTCGGCGCGGTCGCCCGCCGCCTCCCGGATCACCTCCAGCTTGCGGAGGAACGCGTCGCGCCCCCGGTCCTTCGGGTCGGCGCCGTCGGCGACCGTCCGCATCGTCACGTGCACGGTGTCCGCCTCGCGGGCGGCCAGGCGCAGCACCCGGTGCCCGCCGCCGCCGATGGCGATCGGCGGATGCGGCTGCTGCACGGGCGTGGGGGTGAGCGTGAGGTCGTCGATGCGGTAGTGCTCGCCGGCGAACGAGAAGTGGGGCGTGGTCCAGGCGCCCTTGATGACCTGGACGGCCTCTTCGAGCCGGTCGACCCGCTGCTTGGGCGGGTCGAAGGGGATGCCGGCCTGGTCGTGCTCCAGCTGCCACCAGCCGGCGCCGATGCCCATCTCCAGGCGGCCCTCCGACAGCACGTCGACGCTGGCCATCTCCTTGGCCAGCAGCACCGGGTGGCGGAACTCGTTGTTGGCGACCAGCGACACCAGCCGCAGGTGCTCGCTGGCCTCGGCGGCGGCCATGAGCCCGGCGGCGATGCCGAAGCTGGAGCCGATGAGGTGGTCGGACAGGTTGACCAGGTCGAAGCCGAGGTCCTCGGCCTGGCGGACCTTGTCGCGCCACCGCTGCCGGGTCGACGCGCCCCGGAGGCCGAGCCCGAACCGCAGGGGCCGGGGCGTGGGCGTTGCGGGTCGGGTGCCGGGATCCGGGGCGGTGGTCGCGGTCACGAGCGCTCCTCCACGGTGCGGAACAGGGCGGCCGCCGAGCGGGTGTGGTCGATGAAGTTGAACTCGTCGGCGCGGGCGCCGACCCGCACCCGCTCGTCGAGCGTCAGCTCGCGGAAGTGGTCGGCGTCGCTGTAGGTGGGCTCGGAGATGCCGTCGTAGGTGCCGGCGGGGAGCCCGGCCGACGCGGCCAGCTCGGCGGAGCGGTCGGCGTCGACGTAGAACTGGCAGAACGTCCGCAGCATCGGCAGCGGGATCATGGCGTGGTTGTGCCGCCAGTAGTCGACGAAGCCCCGGTGGTCGAGGTCGGCCTTCCGGGTGACGCAGAAGGTGAGGCCGTAGGCGGTGGGTGGCTTCCGGGCCCGCCACTGCGGTCCGGCCAGCACCTGGCTGTGGTCGGCGTCGACGGTGTCGCCGAGGCGGTCCCGGAGGCCCCGGAGCGGCGCGGCGGCGGTGGCGGGGTCGGGCGCCCACACGTCGAGGGCCACGTCCCAGGGCTCGAGGTCGGGGCACAGCTCCTCGAAGTGGGTGCCGGCGAACGGCGTCCCGTCGTCGCGCCGCAGGCACCGCACCCGGCCCTCCGGGGGCACCGGCCACCCGCGTACGATCTCCCGCGCCCGCTGCTCCAGGCCCTCGCCGCCCTTGAGGAGCGCGATGGCCCGATGGTCCTCGACCGGCATGAGGTCACCCTATGCCCGAGCAATCGCTTGGTCAACCGTCCTAGGGTGGGGTCATGACCGACGCGCTCCTCGTCGACGTGGTGGGCTCCACCTGCACCTTCACGCTCAACCGGCCCGAGGTCATGAACGCCTTGGACATGGCGCTCCGCCGCCGCCTGGGTGCCGCCGTGCGGGAGTTCGAGGCCGACCCCGCGCTCCGGGTCGGCATCCTCACCGGCGCCGGCGGGCGGGCCTTCTCGGCCGGCGACGACCTCAAGGAGATGGCGGCGGTGGCGGCGCCCGGGCAGGCGTTCGAGATCGGGCGGCTCGGGCAGGTCCCCGGCTTCGACGAGGTCCGCACCTGCCGCAAGCCGCTCATCGCCGCCGTCGACGGCTGGTGCCTCGCCGGCGGCTTCGAGCTGGCGCTCTACTGCGACCTCCGGCTGGCCACCCGGTCGTCCCGCTTCGGGCTCCCCGAGCCCCGGCGGGGCGTGCTCCCCGGCCCGGGGCTCCACGACCTCCCCCGCCTGGTCCCCCGGGGCGAGGCGATGCGGGTCCTGCTCACCGGCGGCCACCTCACCGCCGAGCGGGCCCACGAGATCGGCCTCGTCCAGGAGCTGGCCGACGACGCCGACGACCTCCGGGCCCAGGCCCACGCCCTCGCCGACGAGATCGCGCGGTGCGCGCCGCTGTCGGTCGAGGCGATCAAGCGGATCGTCCACGACACCGCCGACCTCCCGATCGAGCGGGCCTGGGCGCTCGCCGAGCCCCACGCCGTCCGCCTCGCCGCCACCGAGGACGCCCTCGAGGGCCCGCGGGCGTTCGCCGAGAAGCGCCCGCCCCGCTGGCAGGGCCGCTGACCGCTCGCCCCGGGCCGGCGGACCGGGCCGGGGCCGGGTGTCGGTTTGGTTCAAGACCCCGGGTGCGCCGCCGTGGCAACGTGCCCACGTCATGCGATGCATCATCACTGCCTTCATCAGCCTCGACGGCGTCACGCAGGCCCCCGGCGGCGCCGAGGAGGACACCGACGGGGGTTTCGCCCACGGCGGCTGGTCCGCGCCGTTCTTCGACCCCGAGACCATGGGCGGCGCCTGGGACGAGATGGCCCGGCGCGGCGACGCCCTCCTGCAGGGCCGCCGGACCTACACCGTCAGCGCCCAGGCCTGGGCCCCGCAGTCGGGCGACCCGTTCGCCGACTGGATCAACCGCGTCCAGAAGTACGTCGTGTCCGACACGCTCACCGAGGCCGACGCCACCTGGGACCCCACCGAGATCATCCGCGGCGCCGACCTGGAGAAGAAGGTCGCCGAGCTGCGGGAGCAGCCGGGTGGCGACATCGTCGTCATGGGCAGCTCGCAGGTCGCCCGGTCGCTGCTGTCGGCCGACCTGGTCGACGGGCTGACGCTGATGATCGAGCCGATCGTCCTCGGCGGCGGCAAGTCGATCTACCCGACCGACGGCCTCGCCCGGACCTTCGAGCTCACCGACGTCGCCACCTCGCCGACCGGCGTCCAGATCTGCAAGTACACCCGCGCCCGCTGAGCGCCGGGCCACCCCGTCCGAAATTGCGTCCGAAAAGCCGAATATTGCGGCCGGATCGACGCAATTTCGGACGGTTCGCCGGCGTCGGGCGGTCGGCCGGGGTCAGACGCCGTAGCCGCCGTCGACGTCGAGCATCTGGCCGCTGATGAAGTCGGCCCGGTCGCTGGCGAGGAAGCAGACGGCCTCGGCGATGTCGACCGCGTCGCCGAACCTCCGCAGCGGGATGTTGCGGCGGGTGACGTCGAGGGCGGCGTCGTCGAGGTCGCCGGAGGCCATCAGCCGCTGCGCCATCCCGTCGGTCAGCATCCCCGGCCCCACGCAGTTGGCCCGGACGCCGAACCGCCCCTCCTCGACGGCCAGCGCCCGCACCACCGCCTCCACCGAGCCCTTCGTGCCCGCCGACAGGCCGTCGCGCACCGGGTAGCGGCGGGTGGCGGCGGTGGTGACGGCGACGATGTTCCCCTTGCTGGCCCGCAGGCTCGGCAGCAGCGGGTGCACGACGTTGTAGAAGCCCATCGCCTCGCCGGCCAGGCTGGCGGCGAACTGGGCGGGCGGCACCCGGCTGAGGTGCAGCTGGGGGACGTGGGGCCCGGCGGCGTGCACCAGCGTGTGGACCCCGCCGAACGCGGCATCGACCTCGGCGACGAACCGGGCGGTGGCCTCGGCGTCGACGAGGTCGACCGACCACGCCTGCGCCCGCCGGCCCAGCGCCTCCAGCTCGGCCACCAGCGCCTCGGCCTTGGCGGCGTTCTTGTTGTAGGTGAGGGCGACGTCGCTGCCCCGCTCGGCCAGCATCCGGCAGACGGCCTCGCCGAGGCCCCCGGTGCCGCCGGTGACGAGGGCGGCGCCCGGCCGCCCGGCGAAGTCGTGCTCGAGGCCGGTCACGTCAGGCGCCTCCCCGGGTGTCGGTGTCGTCGTGGTCGGAACGGCGGAGCCCCAGCTCCGGGACCAGCCACCACACCGGGTCGGTGGCGTCGCGGGTGCCGTGGCGCAGGGACGCGGGCACGGGCCAGCGACCGGGCTCGTCGTCGACCCGCGACCACTCGGTCACCGCGACCCGGTGGGCGATCTTCCACTCCCGCGACGCGCGGCGCTCGAAGCGGTCGACGAAGCGGAAGCCGGTCATGAGGTTGAGCTTGGCATCCCCGGCCTCCTCGGGGCGGCTCCGGTGGAACGACAGGCCGTAGGTCTCGACGAGGGCCACGTCGCCCGAGCGCTCGATCGACGGCGCGGCCAGCAGGTGCATGGTCATGGCGTAGCGGCGGAGCAGCTTGCCGACCCAGGCGACGTAGTCGTCGGGCCCACCGGTGAAGCTGCCGTGCTCGTCGACGGCGTCGTCGTGGTAGCACGAGCGCACGAGCCCCAGGTCGAGGCGGTCGATGCCGCGGCAGTAGCGGGCCAGGACCTGCCGGATGGCCCGCTCGGCCAGGAGGTCGTCGAGGTCGTCCAGCCGCTCGCCGCCCCTGCGGTCGATGTCGTCCGTGTCGCCCATGCGGCCGAGAGGCTAGTGTGCCGACCAAGCGATTGGTCAAGAAGGGAGCGTCGCATGGGTCTCCTGCCCTACGCCGGGATCGGACCGCTGGAGCTCGAGGAGGTCGCCGCCGGCCTGCTCTTCCCCGAGGGCCCCACCGCCCTGCCCGACGGCTCGGTGCTGGTGGTGGAGATGTGCGGTGGCCGCCTGACGAAGATCTGGCCCGACGGGCGCACCGAGGTGGCGGCTGAGACCGGCGGCGGCCCCAACGGCCTCGCCATCGGCCCCGACGGCGCCGTGTACGTGTGCAACAACGGCGGCGTCGCCTGGGACTGGGTCGACGGCTACGTCGTCGCCTACGGCCGGGCCGCCGACTACACCGGCGGCTCCATCCAGCGGGTCGACCTGGCCACCGGCGAGGTCACCACGCTCTACACCCACCACGACGGCCACCCGCTCAACGCCCCCAACGACATCGCCTTCGACGCCCACGGCGGCTTCTACTTCACCGACTTCGGCCACGTCCACGAGCGCACCCGCGACCGCGGCGCCCTCTACTACGCCCTCCCCGACGGGTCGGAGCTGCGGCAGGTGGCGTTCCCGCTGTTCGAGCCCAACGGCGTGGGCCTGTCGCCGGACGGGAGCCGGGTGTACGTGAGCGAGTCGGTGACGGCCCGGGTCGTGTACTTCGACGTGGACGAGCCCGGCGTGTTCTCCACCCGCGACGACCCGCCGTACCACTACGCCCCCGGCACCCACCTGCTGGCCCGCATCGCCGGCCACGGGTCGCAGTGCCTCGACTCGCTGGCGGTCGACGCCGAGGGCAACGTGTGCGTCGGCACGCTGGAGAACCCGGGCGTGACCGTGGTCTCCCCGGAGGGGGAGCAGGCGTTCCTGCCGATGCCCGGCGACGCCCTCACCACCAACCTGTGCTTCACCGGCCCGGACCGCCGCACCGCCTACCTCACCCGCTCGGCGACCGGCGTCGTCGCCCGCACCACCTGGCCGGTCCCCGGCGCCCGCCTCCCCTACGAGACCGGGTGACCCCGCGGTGCAGGGCACCGGAGGTTCACCCGGTCCCGGCGGTCAGAGGACGACGCCCGACTCCTTCAGGGCGATGATGTCGGGCCAGTCGTAGCCGAGCTCGAGGAGGATCGCCTCGGTCTGCTCGCCGTGCTCGGGCGACCGGGTCAGGGCGGGCGGCGTCTCGTCGTACTGCACCGGCGTCGCCACCAGCCGGAACGACGAGCCGTCGCCGGCCTCGACCTCCTGCAGGTAGCCGTTGGCCGCCACCTGCTCGTCGTCGTGCACCTCCCGGGCCGTGCGGACCGGGCCCCACACGGCCACGCCGTCGAGCACCTCCGCCCACTCGTCGAGCGTCCGCGAGGCGAACACCTCGTCGAGGATCGCGATGCACTCGCCCCGGTGCTCGGCCCGGGCGGCGAACGTGGCGAACCGGGGGTCGTCGGCCAGCTCGGGCCGCCCGATGGCCTCGCACACCGGCTGCCAGTAGCGGTCGCCCTCCAGCATCACCAGCGTCAGGTACCGGCCGTCCTTGGTCCGGTGGAAGTTGGTGAGCGGGTTCATCATGCGGTCGTGCTCGGGGCGGGGCAGGTCGTCGATGTCGAACAGCCGCGACGCCACGATCCCCGGCGACATCACCCACATGCCGGTGCTCAGCAGCGACACATCGACCACCGACGGCTCGCCGGTCCGCTCCCGCCGGTAGAGCGCGGCGGCGATGCCCCCGGCCAGCGTCTGGCCGGACGTGAGGTCGCCGACGGCGGGGGTGTGGAACGGCGGGTAGCCCTCGCCGTCGGTGGGGGCGTAGTAGTTGGCCATCCCGCTGCGGGCCCAGAACGACGTGGTGTCGTAACCGCCCTGGTCGGCGTCGGGGCCGCGGGCGCCCTGGCCGTGCCCGCGGGCGTAGATCAGCTTGGGGTTGACCGCCCGCAGGTCGTCGACGTCGATCCGGAGCCGCCGGCGGGAGGCGGGCAGGAGGCTGGTGGTGAACACGTCGGCCTCGGCCACCAGGCGCAGCAGCACCTCCCGGCCCTCGTCGGTGGTGACGTCGAGGCCGATGGAGCGCTTCCCCCGGTTGGGGGTCTCCATCGTGAAGTTGACCGACGACTGGTTCCCGTCGCCGACCATGCCCGACATCATCAGGCCGCGCTGGGGGTCGCCGGTCACCGGGTGCTCGACCTTGATCACGGTCGCGCCCCAGTCGGCCAGGACCGCGCCGCAGGCGGGGACGAAGGTCCAGGTCGCCAGCTCGACGACCGTGACCCCCTCGAGGACGTTCGCGGTGGTCACAGGTCCAGCTGCAGCATGCGGATGGCGTTGCCGCGGATCACCTTCTCGACGGTCTCGGGGTCGAGGCCCTTGGTCTCCTCCTCGGCGACCGCCCGCGAGTTGGGCCACGTCGAGTCGGGGTGCGGGTAGTCGGTCTCGAAGGTGACCGTGTCGGGCCCGATGTCCTCCAGCGACTTCACGCCGTGCCGGTCCCGGAAGAAGCAGCCGTAGAAGTGGCGCCGGTACAGCTCGGAGGGCGGCTCGGTGACGGTCTCGTAGATCTCGTTCCAGCCCCGGTTCTCCTCCCACACCACGTCGGCCCGCTCGATGATGTAGGGGATCCAGCCGATCTGGCCCTCCGAGAGCGCCAGGGTCAGGTTGGGGAACTTGGTGAACAGCCCCGACATCAGCCAGTCGGTGAGCGCGTAGCTGGCGTTGGCGAAGGCCAGGGTCGAGGCCACGGCGATCGGCGCGTCGGCCGAGGTGGTCACCATCTTCGAGCCCGACCCGATGTGCATGCAGATGACCGTGCCGGTCTCGTTGCAGGCGTCGAAGAACGGGTGCCAGTAGCCGTCCCGGTCGTGGATCGACGGGAGCCCGAGGTTGGGCGGGATCTCCGAGAAGGTGACGGCCCGGACGCCGCGGTCGGCGTTGCGCCGGATCTCGGCCGCGGCCTCGACCGGGTCCCACAGGGGGATGAGGCACAGCGGGATCAGGCGGCCGCCGCTGTCGCCGCACCACTCCTCGACCATCCAGTCGTTGTAGGCCTTGACGCAGAGGAGCGCGAGCTCCTTGTCCTTGGCCTCGTAGAAGGTCTGCCCGCAGAAGCGGGGGAAGCTGGGGAAGCACAGCGAGGCCTCGACCCAGTTGGCGTCCATGTCGGCGAGGCGGGCCTTGGGGTCGTAGCAGCCGGGCCGCATCTCGTCGTAGGTCATGCCCGTCATCGTGATGTCCTCGCGGGCCATGCCGACCGACGCGTTGATGCGGGTGTGGGGCCAGAGGAGGTCCTCGTAGACGAACCAGTCGACGGGCGGTCCCTCCGTGCCCATCTCGTTCCGCCAGACGCCGCCCGCCAGGGAGGTCTCCTTCATGGGCGCTCGGACGATGCGGGGACCGACGTCGCGGTACTTGGCGGGAAGGCGGTCCTGCCAGACGTTCGGGGGCTCCACGACGTGGTCGTCGACCGAGATGATCTTCGGGAAGTCCTCCATGCAGGCAACATAAGCGCTCGACGGCCAACCAAGCAACCGCTTGATAGGTTCTGCGGCATGGGTGCGACACAAGGACGGACGGAAGGCCGGTTCGCGGGGCGGGTCGCCATCGTCACCGGTGGCGGGGGAGGGGTCGGCCGGGCCGTCGCCCTCCGGCTCGCCGGCGACGGCGCCTGCGTGACCGTGACCGACATCGACGCCGAGGCCGCGCAGCGGTCCGCCGCCGCGGTCCGGGACGCCGGCGGCGACGCCCTCGCCGTGGCGGCCGACGTCGCCGACGAGGACCAGGTGGCCGCCGTCGTGGCCGCCACCGTCGACCGCTACGGCCGCCTCGACGTGCTCCACAACAACGCCGCGGCGCTCGGCGACACGCACCGCCGCGACCGCGACCTGCTCGACCTCGGCGTCGACGTGTGGGACACCGCCATGGCCGTCAACGCCCGGGGCGTGATGCTCGGGTGCAAGCACGCGGTGCCGGCGATGCTGGCGTCGCCGCCCCTCGGGGCGGGCGGGCCGCCCGGCGGGGTCGCCGGGGGCGTCATCGTCAACACCTCGTCGGTGTCGGCGCTGGTGGGCGGCGAGATCAACGCCGCCTACGGCGCCTCGAAGGCCGCCGTCGTCGCCCTCACCCGCTACGTGGCCACGATGTACGGCGCCCAGGGCATCCGGTGCAACGCGGTGGCGCCCGGCCTGATCATGACCCCGATCGCCAAGGCGGCCCTGTCCGAGCGGCAGCTCGCGGAGCGGGCCGCCGAGCGGCTCCTGCCCTGGCCGGCCGAGCCCGAGGACATCGCCAACGCCGTCTGCTGGCTGGCCAGCGACGAGGCCCGCGGCATCACCGGCCAGACCCTCGTGGTCGACAGCGGCATCACCGCCCACCGCCCCCACCACGCGATGAAGACCTGGGAGGCGACCCTCACCTCCGGCTGACAGGGCGCCGGCGCCGCCGGTGTGGCGTCGGCGGACCAGGTGCCGACGCGGTGAAGCGCCTCCCGGGTGGGAGGCGCCCCGCGGGTGGGAGGTGGGGAGAGCGGTGGTCGCCGGTGGGTTGCTGGACCACGCCGGCGACCACCGCCCGACATCAGCCGCCGCCCTCCTCGAGGGCCTCCACCTCGAGGGTCGCGGCCACGGTCTTCGAGCCGTCGGCGGCGAAGTCGATGATCGTCACCGTGTGGCCGAAGACGTGGGCGCCGTCCGCCTTGTACTGCGGTGCGCAGGCCACGCCCTCGGTGACCTCGAGGCCGTCGAGGGCCTCGTTGATGGCGGCCGGGTCGGCGCTGCCGGCCTTCTCGATCGCCGCCTTCAGGATGTAGATGGCGTCGTAGGCGTTGGTCGCGAGGCTGTTGGGCTCGTCGCCGTACTCCTCGACGTAGGCCTGCCGGAACTCGGCCAGGGCCGGCGTGTCCTCCGTGGCGGGGCTGCACGGCGCCGCCGAGTAGAGGTTGTCGATGGCCTCGCCGGTCGCCAGCTCGTTGTCGACCACCAGCGACGCCGACTCACCGCTGATGATCGGCACGTCCAGCCCGTTCTGCTGGAGCTGCTTGAGGATCACCGAGAGCGGGTTGGGGTAGTCCCAGTCGGCGATGGCGTCGACGTCGGCCATCTCCAGCACGTCGTTGGTGAGGTCGGTGGCGTCGGGGGCGTGCTGGCGCACCGCGGCGGGCTCGAGGCCCAGGGCCTCCAGCTCCTCCTCGGAGCCGGCGATCGACGAGTTGCCGTACGCCTCGTTGGTGCCCATCAGGCCGACCTTCTCGGCGCCGAGCTCCTCGACGAGGAACCGGGCGCCGGCGTGGGAGACCGCCGAGCTGTACGTGGGCACCGACCACAGGTACTCGCTGCCCTGCGGGTTGCCGAAGTAGCTGTCCTCGCCGGCCGGGCTGATCGACAGCACCGGGA
>DATCLV010000250.1:0-8278 GCA_036563745.1 Acidimicrobiales bacterium
GCACGCGTGCCTGCTGAAGACCGTGGGCGTCGAGGAGCTGGCCGACACCATCCGGGGCGTCACGCAGGGTCGGGCGACCTTCTCCGCGGAGCTGCTGCCCCACCTGCTGGAGGAGCCGCACTCCAGCACCATCGGCGCCAACCTCACCGCCCGCGAGCGGGACGTGCTCACGCTGCTCACCGCGGGGATGACCAACAAGGGCATCGCCCGCGAGCTCGGCCTCACCGAGGGCACGGTGCGGGTCTACGTGAGCTCGATCCTCGCCAAGCTGGGGGTGGCGAACCGGACCGAGGCCAGCGTGGTCGCCATCCACGACCTGCTCATCGAACCCCGCTCCCCCGGCAACCCGGCGTCCCCGGACCGCCGGCCCTGACGGCGGGGCGCCGCCGGGCGGATCGTCGACGCCTGCCGGGTCGTCGGTCGGATCGCCGCCGCCGGTGGGGTCGCCGGTCAGGTGGGCACGATGCGCGCCTTCATCGCCTGGAACTCGGCGTCGTCGATCACCCCCCGCTCACGGAGGCCGACGAGGCTGCGGAGATCGTCGTCGTCGGACCCGTCGTCCGCGACCGCCGAGCGCATGGCGACGCGCAGCGCCCGGTCGGCCGCCCGAGCGTCGTCGAGGCGGCGCTCACCGATCCGGTCGCCCCGCACGATCAGGTACGTGAACACGCCGAGGACCGGCATGAAGAGCACGAAGAGCGTCCACAGCGCCTTGGCCGGACCGCCGAGGTCGCGGCTGCGGAACACGTCGCCGAACACGACCAGCAGCACCCAGATCCACAGGAAGAGCAACGTGAACCAGAGCATCGACCAGACCACCTGGCCGACCTGCCATTCTGCGTAGACCATCGGGCCCTCTCCTTCTCGCTCGACTCCCCCGGGAACGACGGCCGGGGCCCCGGACCCGCCGACCGAGGGCGTGGCGCCCTCACGGCACTGTCGGGCCGCGGGATCCGGCACCGCCTCATCCGACCGGGATGAACGCCGCGGCCGGAGCCCGGCGCACGAGCGCGGATCCTGACCGGCCGGAGGACATCTCCGGGCCGAAACGGCGAGGTCGGGCGAGGTCGGGTGAGGGCGGCTGCGGCCGATCCAGGTCGGTCGAGGAGAGGGACGCGCGATGGGATCGAGGGGCGTCGAGGTCGACGTGGTCGTGATCGGGGGCGGGGCGATGGGCCTGGCCACGGCCTGGTGGCTGGCACCGACGTGCCGGGTCGTCGTGCTGGAGCAGTTCGCGATGGGCCATCACCGGGGTGCGTCGCACGGTGTTGAGCGGATCGTCCGGTCGCTCTACGGCGACCCGGCCTACGTCCGGATGGCGGTGGCGGCGGCGGACGGGTGGGCCCGTGTGGAGCGCGACGCCGGGTGCCGCCTCGTCGAGCGGGTCGGGGTGGTGACCCACGGGCCCGACGTCGACCAGGACCGGGTCGTGGCGGCGGCCGAGGACTGCGGCGTGGTGGTCGAGCGGCTGGGGGCGGTCGAGGCGGCGTCGCGGTGGCCGGCCATGCGGTTCGGGGGCGACGTGGTCGTCGAACCGGGCGGGGGTTGGGTGCGGGCGGCCCTGGCCCTGGCGGCGCTGGCCCGGCTCGCTGGTCGGGCCGGTGCCGACCTGCGGTACGGGACGCGGGTGACGGACCTGGAGATCGAGGCGGACCACGTGGTGGTCCACCTGCCGGGCGAGGTGCTGCGGGCGCCGGCGCTGGTGGTGACCGCCGGCGCCTGGGCGGGCGACCTGCTCCCCGGGATCGGGCTGCCCCCGCTCGTGACCACCGAGGAGCAGGTGTTCTTCTTCGCCGGCCGGGGATCGGGCGCGAACGGCAGGCCGGGCGTCCTGCCGTTCATCCACTACCACGACGACGAGCTCTACGGGCTGCCCACCCCGGACGGCCTGACGAAGGTGGCAATCCACCACGGCGGCCGGGTCACGACCGGCGACGACCGGACGTTCGCCATCGATCCCGAGCACCGGCGCCGGGTGGAGGCCCTGGTCCGGCGGTGGCTGCCGGGGCTGGAGCCGGTGGCGGTCGACGCGACCACCTGCCTGTACACGTCGACGCCGACGCGGGACTTCGTGCTCGACCGCGTCGGCCCGGTCGTCGTCGGCGCCGGGTTCTCCGGCCACGGCTTCAAGTTCACCCCCGAGATCGGCCGCCGCCTCGCCGCCCTCGCCACGGGCACCGAACCCCCCGACCCCCGCTTCACCCTCCCCACCCACTGCTCGCTCCACGGCTCCTGAGCCCGTGGCAACGCTGGTCACGGCTTCATCCACGACGGTGATCCGAGCGAGCGCAGGCTCAGCGGTCGGCGAGGGCGGCGCGGATCGTGGTGGTGGTCTCGGCGGGGGTGTGGGTGGTGGTGTCGATGACCAGGTCGGGGGTGATCCGGGGGACGACGTGGGTCTGGAACGCCTGGACGACGCGACGGCTGGCGCTGGGGTCGTCGGTCAGATGGCGGTCGCGGGGACGGGCCGCGATGCGGCGGAGCGCCTCGACCTCCCCGACGTCGAGACGGACGACGAACGCCGCCGCCTCGTCCTGCAACCGGGCGAGCAGCGGAGCGTCGGAGAGTCCCGTCGTCTCGAACACCGCGGGCGGGCCGTCCTCGACGATCCACCGCCGGACCTCGTCGTGGAACACCGGCAGCGCCTCGTCCTTGCGGGCGAGGAAGCCCTCCCGACCACCCCACCGCCGGAGCAGCTCGACCTCCCAGTCCCGCCACCGGAACCCGTCCCGCGCCAGCCGGGCGCCGACGGTGCTCTTGCCGCTCCCGGGCGCCCCGAGCAGCACCACGATGTCGACGGCCCGACCCACGGCACGACGCTAGACCCCGCCGACCGCTCGTCGGCACCCCCTTGTCGACCGCCGACCCGGATGTACAATTCCGATCGACAAAGTCGGATTTAGGATCGGACCGGGAGACGACGATGACGGTGACCGACGAACTGCTGGCCAACAACGAGCGCTACGCCGCCGGGTTCGACAAGGGCGACCTCCCCCTGCCTCCCGGCCGGAAGGTCGCGGTCCTCGCCTGCATGGACGCCCGCCTCGACCCGGCCCGGGTGCTGGGCCTCGAGGAGGGCGACGCCCACGTGATCCGCAACGCCGGCGGGGTCGTCACCGACGACGCCCTCCGCTCGCTGGTCATCAGCCAGCGGTTGCTCGGGACCGAGGAGATCGTCCTCCTCCACCACACCGACTGCGGGATGCTCACCTTCAGCGACGACGACGTGAAGGCCGCCATCGAGGCCGACACCGGCATCCGCCCGCCCTTCGCGCTCGAGGCGTTCCCCGACCTGGCCGCCGACGTCCGCCAGTCGATCGCCCGGATCGAGGCCAGCCCGTTCGTCCCCCGCAAGGACAAGATCCGGGGATTCGTCTACGACGTGCGGACCGGGCGTCTCGACGAGGTGTCCTGACCCCCGGCGCCGGCGGGGGTCAGGGCGCAGCCGCGCAGAGGTCGTCGAGGTCCCAGGCCCAGCGCTCCCTCAGGGTGCGGTAGTGCAGGTCGAGGGTGAGCCAGAGCTGGTCGCCGTCCTCGACGATCGCGGCCGACGCCGCGAAGGCGGGGGCCGTGACCGCGATCCCGCTGCCCGCCGTCGTGAACGACAGCGAGGCGGTCGGGAGCCACAGGGTGGCGGTCACCACGGTGTCCCCCTCGACCGTCGCCTCCTCGAGCAGGACGAGCCCGGTCTGCGTGGGCGTGACCCGCACCGGGATCGTCGCCGCGGGGAGGTCGAGCTCGTAGGTCGGTGCCGCCGGCGCCGCGGGCGGGACGAGGTCGAGGTCCCGCCCTGACCACACCGTGGTCGTCGCGCGGGTGCCGACCATGACGTCGGCGTGGCCGTCGGCGTCGACGTCACCGGCCGGGCGGGGGTTGGGGATGTCCTCGCCGCCCATCGGCAGGATCGCCACACCGACCTCGTCCACGTCGTACGTGCCGTTCGGCACGGCCCCGCGCACGATCACGTGGCGGGACGGTCCGCTGCCGTCGGACGACTCGACGATCACCCCCAGGTCGGTGCGCCCGTCGCCGTCGAGGTCGCCGAGGGCGAGGATGAACGGGTCGCTGGTCCACAGCTGCTCGGGCGCCTCGGCCCGCAGGACCAGGTCGCCAGCGGTCCGGTGCACCACGAGCTGGTGGAGGTCGTCGGACAGCTCGAAGGTCTCGGCGGCCCCGTCGCCGTCGGAGTCGAGCACCGGCGCCCACGGCCGGGCCGAGCCGGTGACCGGCCAGGATCCCGCCGGCGGATCCAGCCGCTGCCCGGCGACCGCCCGGTACGGCGGCTCGCACTCGGGCTCGCACCCGGCGCCGACCAGGCCCAGCGTCACCGCCAGGACCAGCGCCGCCCCGACCCGCCCCTGCCGCGGCCCACGCCGAGGACGCCCGCCACGGCGCCGCCCGCCGTCCCTCGAGAACCCGCCCATGGCGTCCCCCGTCCGTCCGGCCCCACCGCCCGGCGAGGCACCGCCCCAGTGTGACAGCCACCGACGCGTCCCGCCCGACCCAACCGGGGCGACACGAGTCGAGCCCGAGCGGCCGGATCGCCACCCCGGCCCCCGGCGCGAGGGTCGGTCAGGAGAGGAGGGGGAGGCAGGCGAGGTAGGCGATGAGGAGGACGAGGGCCTCGGCGCGGGTGACGTTGTGGCGGCGGGTGAGGACGACCGCGGCGACGGCGGTGATCGCGAGCATGAGGAGCACGGCGCCGACCGTGAGGCTGGCGTCGTCGATCGCCGCCGGGCCCACCAGGCCGACGACGCCCCCGACGGCCAGGGCGTTGAACAGGTTCGAGCCCAGCACGTTGCCGAGGATGAGCTGGTCCTCCCCCGCCCGGGCGGCGGCGACGGCGGTGACCAGCTCGGGCAGCGACGTGCCGAGGGCCACGATCGTGAGGCCGACGAAGCCGCCGCTCAGGTCGAGGCGACCGGCGATGTCGACCGCACCCCACACGAGGAGCTGGGCGCCGGCCAGGGTCCCGAGGAGCCCGACCACCGTGGCGAGCGCCATGCGGGCCACGGAGGGACCGACCTCCTCGGCGATGAACTCCTCCACCTCCTCGGCCAGCTCCACCTCGCCCGCGTCGGGGTGGTCGGCCGCGGCGGCGCCGCCCCGGAGGATGACCAGCACCGCCACCGGCAGCGCCACGAGCAGGACGGCGCCCTCCCACCGCTCGAGCCCATCCTGGACGAGCAGGGCGAACAGCACGGTCGCGGCCGCGGTGAGCGGGAGCTCGCGACGGAGCAGGCCCGCGTGGACCTGGATCGGGGCGATGAGCGCGGCGACGCTCACGATCAGGCCGAGGTTGGCGAGGTTCGAGCCCACCACGTTGCCGATGCCGACCGCGGGTTCGCCGTCCAGGGCGGCGAGGCCGCTGACCAGCATCTCGGGTGCGCTGGTCCCGAACCCGATGATGACGGCGCCGACCACGACCGGCGACACGCCGAGGTGCCGGGCCAGGCCGGCCGAGCCGGCGACGAAGCGGTCGGGCGCGAGCGCCAGCAGCACGAGCCCGGCCGCGATGGCGGCGAGGACGACGATCACGACGGCGCACCCCGCTTCGGCACCCACCGACGCGGCGGCTCTGCGGGCTGGCAGGGGGTCGGGAGCACGGGCCACCTCCACGGCGCGACGACGTCACGCCGACCAGTCTTCCCGGCACACCCGGTTCCGACCTTAGGGCATCCAGACGGAGGGTGGGCGCCCGCCTCCGGACGATGGCACCACGCCGGACACGCCGGACACTGCCGGACCGGAAGCGGCCACCGCGGCCCCATCGGGGACAGCGACCGTTCACACGGCGGGTGGGTGACCTCGGGGTGGCGACCACGCCACCGGGCGCTGAGCAGGCATCGGACCACGCAGGGGGTGCGCCGAGGTCAGAGAGCGGTCAGGTTCTCGATCAACGCCCGTAATCGAGCGCGAACGGTGGTGAAACCGAGCGTCCTTACCGTCAGCTCTCAGTCAGGCCGGGAGGGCCCCGGCGGGTGAACGACAGGAGGGGAGGTAGTGGGGATGAACCGACGCATCGCTCTGTGCTTCCTGCTGCTGCTCGGCCTTCTCGTCGGCATCACCGTGGAGCCCGACTCGGGCACGCCCGCGAACCTCGGGCGGCCGGACGTGACCGCATCGACGGTGGGGGCGAACCACGCCAAGCCGCTGCCGAGCGCCACGTCCGTCGACGAGATCGCCCGGACGACCATCGTGACACTGGTCGCCGGGCTGCTGATGGCCCTGCTGGGGCGGGCCATCGGCATCCTCCTCCGCCGCCCCGATGACGAGGAGTCCGGGCGCCCACCGCTCGGGGCCGGGGTGCCGGCCCGCCGGGGCCCACCCGTGCCTGCCATCGGCTGACGCCGCCTCGGCATCCCCGGGCCACGACCGGGACCGCCGGACCGGATCCCACCGACGGATCGGCTCCCACGGTCCCACCGCTTCCCGGCACCTCCGCCGAGGCCTCGAGCGGCCCCTGCTCCGGCACCCGAGTCCCGGAGCCCCGGAGCCGAGGCCGTCACCGAACCCCTCTCCCCGGCCGGCCAGGCCGGCGGGCCCACCCGGACTCCCCGGGCACGGACCCCCCACCGGCCACCGCTGCCGACCGGGCAGTCCCTGCGCCCGCCGGGGCGCAGCACCCCGCCGTGAGTGGTCAACGCTTGCCCGACGACGTGCGTCGTTGGCTCGTGCGGCATCCCTTCAGCAAGGAGAGACAAGAGATGCAAACCCTGCGCAGTCACCCCGCCCGCTCGGGGTGGCGCCGCAAGCTCCTGGTGGGAGCAGGCGTCGCGACGGCGGTCGGGCTGGCGTACGCCAACCCGGTCGCTGCTCAGGAGCTCGACGCGGCAACGGTCCAGGCCAACCTCAACAACATCTTCGTGTTGGTGTGCGCGGTGCTGGTCATCTTCATGCAGGCCGGCTTCGCCCTGGTGGAGGCGGGCCTGACCAGGGCCAAGAGCGTCGGCAACATCATGCTGAAGAACATGATCGACTTCTGTGCGGGAGCGATCGCGTTCTACGCCGTGGGCTACGCCTTCGCCTTCGGCCCCGTCGAGAGCGGCCTCAAGGAGTACATCGGCCTCGACGGCTGGTTCCTGGGTGACGGTGCCGCCGGCGTCGGCGACATCGACAAGTCGACCTTCTTCGTGTTCCAGGTGGCGTTCGCCGCCACGGCCGCGACGATCGTGTCGGGGGCGATGGCCGAGCGCACGAAGTTCAAGTCGTACTTCGTCTACTCGTTCATCATCTCCGCGATCATCTACCCGGTCGTCGTGCACTGGGGCTGGGGCGGCGGCTGGCTGGCCACGATGGACACGCCGTTCCACGACTACGCGGGCTCGGCGATCGTGCACATGACCGGCGGCCTCGCGGCGTTCTGGGGCGCGAAGGTGCTCGGGCCCCGCATCGGCAAGTACGGCCCTGACGGCAAGCCCCGGGCGATCCTCGGGCACAACATCCCGTTCGCGATCCTCGGGTGCTTCATCCTCCTGGTGGGCTGGTTCGGCTTCAACCCCGGCTCCGGTCTGGTCGGTGACGCGTCGGCCGCCGCCGTCGCCCTCACCACCGCGCTGGCCGGGGCGGCCGGTGCCCTCGGCGCCCTCGCCACCGTGTGGGTCAAGACCGGCAAGCCCGATGTGGGCATGGTCGGCAACGGCCTGCTGGCCGGCCTCGTGGCCATCACCGCCGGCTGCGCGGTGATCAGCGGTCCCTTCTCGATCCTCGTCGGCTTCCTCGGCGGCATCCTCGTCGTGTTCGGCGTCGACTTCATCGAGAAGGTGCTGAAGGTCGACGACCCGGTCGGCGCGGTCGCCGTCCACGGCGTCTGCGGCATCTGGGGCACCCTGGCCGTCGGTCTCTTCGCCGGCGAGGGCGGCCTGCTGCTCGGCGACGGCGCCGACCAGCTGATCACCCAGATCATCGGCCTGGTGGCGATCTTCGTCTGGGTGTCGGTGACCAGCATCCTGATGTTCCTCGGCATCAAGGCCGTCATGGGCCTGCGGGTGTCCGAGGAGGAGGAGCTGGCCGGCCTCGACATCGAGGAGCACGGCAGCCCCGGTTACGGCGAGGGCTTCGGCACCTTCGTCCCCTCCTTCGCCAGCAACGGCGACAGCGAGGAGGCGACCGCCGCCCCCGAGCCCGCGGCGACCTCGTAGCCACGACGAGCTGCGCCCCGCGCAGCGACACCGTTCACGGTGCGCCCCCGGCCCTGCGGACCCCGGGGGCGCACCGCCCACCGTCCCGGAGACCGGCGATGTCCGACACCACCTCCCCGCCCACCGCGTCCCCCCAC
>DATCLV010000869.1:0-2960 GCA_036563745.1 Acidimicrobiales bacterium
GCCACGGCGCCTGCGGGAGGACCAGCGTGATCGTGCGCTCGTCGGCGCCGGGCAACTCGAGGGCGGCCTCGTGCGCCTCGGTCAGCACCTCGGCCAGTTCGACCGGGGCCCGCTCCAGCGGCCGGGTCTCCAGCTCGGCGAGCTTGCGGAGGTCGGCGACGAGGTCGGCCAGCCGCCGGGCCTGGGCCGACACCGTGTGGAGCGCGGTCGCCGACGCCCCGGCCGGCGAGTCGGGCGGCGGGTGGGGCGACCCGGGCGGTGCCAGCAGCGACGACAGGTTGGCCAGGCCCGCCTGGATGGCGGTGACCGGGTTCTTGAGCTCGTGGTCGAGCCGCAGGAGGAACCGCTGGTGCTCGGCCGCGGCGGCCTCGGCGGCGGCCCGGCGACCGGCGTCCCAGGCCCGGGCCGCCCGGGTGCGGGCCCGGGTCACCACCACCAGCACGCCGCTGACCAGCAGCCCGGTCGTGACGGCGGCGATCCAGAGGCGGGTCTCCGCGTAGAGGTTCCGGGTGGGGAGCCGGGCGAGGAGGACCAGCCCCGCCCCGAGGCCGACGGCGGCCGGGGCGGCGAGCACGACCGGGCGCGGCGACCGGTGGGCGGCCGGGCCGCCCTGGCCGCGGCGGTCGCCCGGGGCGGGCGGGGGCTCGGGGAAGCCGGGACCGGGTGTCGACGGCGGCGCCGGCGGCGGGGTGGGGCGCGCGGCCGACGCAGCCGGCCCGGCCGGCGGCGAGCCCGGCGAGGGCGGCGGGGGCAGCGGTGTCACGACGCGGCCTCCACCCGGGCGCAGAAGCGGTAGCCGAGGCCGGGGACCGTCTCGATCCACGTGGGCGCCGCGGGGTCGTCGCCGAGGAGGCGGCGCAGCTCGGCGACCCGGTTGTCGACCGCCCGGGTGCCGACCGGGGTGGTGAAGCCCCAGATCACGTCGAGCAGCCGCTCCCGGCTGAGCAGCTCGTCGGGGTGCGTGAGCAGGTAGTCGAGCAGGGTCAGGGCTTTGGGGGTGAGGGTGAGCTCGTCGTCGCCGAGCCAGGCGCGGCGGGCCACCCGGTCGAAGCGGAGGCGGCCGCTGCGCAGGGTCCCGGCGGCGCTGAGCGGCGGGCGGCCCGGCCGGGCCCGGCGCAGCACCGCCCGCATCCGGGCCACCAGCTCCTGGGGGTCGAAGGGCTTGTTGAGGTAGTCGTCGGCGCCCTCCTCCAGCGCCATGGCCCGTTCGCCGGCTTCGCCCACCTGGGTGAGCAGCAGCACCGGCAGCCAGCGCCCGTCGGCCCGGAGCCGCCGCAGCACCTCGCGCCCGTTGGCGCGGGGCATGAGCACGTCGAGGACGCACAGGTCGGGGTCGCGGTCGGCGACGGCGCGCAGCGCGGCCTCGCCGTCGTGGACGACGTGCACGTCGAAGCCCGACCGCTCCAGGAACGGCGCGAGGTTGGCAGTGATCGCCTCCTCGTCGTCGGCCAGCAGCACCCGCGGTCGCGGCGCGTCGCCCATCCCTGCCTGTCCTCCCAGCATGAACGCAGCAGTTTTCCACGGATGGTGGGGGGAGTACCTTCTCGGGCCAGCGGTCAGGCAGTGGTGGGAGACCATGGTGCGACTCATCGCCGCGTCGGCAGGTGCCGTCGCGGCCTTCGTCTTTTCGGTGACGCCGGCAGGAGTGGGGGTGGAGAGCCCCGCGAAGCCGGCGGTCCCGGTGGCGCCGAGCACGGCGGCCCCGGCCGCGCCCGCGGTCCCGCTCGCACCCGCGGTCCCGGTGGCGCCAGGGCAGGCGACCGAGGGCGGCGACGGTCTGCGGGCCCAGGCGTCCACGTCGTTCGTGGTGGACGCCGAGGCCCGGGTGATCCGGGGGTCCACCGAGATGACCCTCACCCACGAGTACGACCCCGACTACTACTTCCACGCCTACGACATCCCGGTGCTGCTCGAGGCGACCAACCACCGGGCGGTCCGCTCCGACGGCGCCGCGCTGCCGGTCGCCGTCGAGCGCGACGCCAACCCCGACGCCGCCTTCGCCCATGCCGTCGTCGACCTGCAGCCCAACCTGTTCGCCGGCGACACGATCACCTTCCGCCTCGACTACGACATCCCCTTCCAGGCGCCCCGGTCGGAGGGCTGGTCGCGGGGCAACGACGCCGTCATCACGTTCCCGGCCATCAGCCCCGGCGACCCGGGGCTCTCCCGCCTCGAGGTGCGGCTCCCCGTCGGCTACGAGGTCGAGGTGGGCGGCGCCGAGCTGGCCCGCTTCGAGGAGGGCGGGCAGCTGGTCCTCCGGGCCGAGGCCATCGACGAGCCCTGGACGTTCATGCCGGTCGTCGCGGCCACCCGCGAGGACCACCTGCTCAGCCACGACGCCGAGGTCGCCGGGCTCACCCTGCACCTGCAGGCCTGGCCCGACGACCCGGCCTGGGTCGACTTCATCGCCGAGCAGCTCGACGCGCAGATGCCGGTGCTGGAGGAGCTGGTCGGCCAGGAGTGGCCCGCCGACCGGGGCGAGCTCGAGGTGATCGAGAGCTCGGTGCCCACCGCCCACGGCTACGCCGGCTGGTTCGACCACGCCGAGAACTCGATCACGCTGGGCGACGACTTCGACCCCGCCACCGTCGCCCACGAGCTGGCCCACGTGTGGTTCAACGCCACCCTGTTCACCGGGCGGTGGATCAACGAGGGCATGGCGGACGAGATCGCCGAGTCGGCGCTGGCCGAGCTGGGCACGCCCGGCTTCCGGCCCGCCACCCTCCCACCGCCCGACCCCGCCGGCCCCGGCGCGGTCGCGCTCAACGACTGGGCCGAGCTGCGGGGCTTCGAGGAGGTCGACCACGACCGGGAGCTGTACGCCTACCACGCCTCGTGGTACGTGATCGACCAGATCGCCGACGAGCTGGGCGTCGAGGGGCTGCGGTCGGTCGTGACCGCCGCGGTCGAGCGGGCGATGACCTACCCGGGCGACCCCGGGGGCGAGGAGCTCACCGGGC
>DATCLV010000873.1:0-2456 GCA_036563745.1 Acidimicrobiales bacterium
ACCCGGTCCCCGGGACGACCACCTCGTCGACGCCGTGGGCGGCGAGGTCGACGGCGGCCAGCAGGTGCCCGAACGCCGTCGGGTGCTGGGCCGCCAGCGGGCCGGCCAGCCGCAGCGCGGCGGCCGCGGCGTCGCGGTACCGGTCGTCGCCGGTCAGCGCCCCGAGCCGGGTGAGGCCCACGGCGGCGAGGCTGTTGGCGCTGGGCACGGCGTTGTCCATCAGGTCCTTGGTGGCGGCGACGAGCTGCTCGGCGTCGCGGCCGGCGGTGAAGGCGCCGCCGTGCTCGTCGTCCCAGAACAGGTCGAGGAGCCCGTCGGCCGCCTCCCGGGCCGCCGTGACCCACCGGGCCTGGCCGCTGGCCTCGGCGAGGCGGGTGAACCCGTCGACGAGGGCGCCGTAGTCGGCGGCGTAGGCGAGCACGCGGGCGCCGCCGTCGGCCTGCCACGAGCGCAGCCAGCGCCCGTCCTCGCGCCGCAGCGCCGCCAGCAGGAACTCGCCGTTGGCGACGGCGGCGGCGAGCCAGTCGGCGCGCCCGCAGGCGGCGGCCGCCTCGGCGAGCGTGGCGAGCATGAGCCCGTTCCACTCGGTGAGGACCTTGTCGTCGAGGCCGGGGCGCACCCGCTGCTCCCGGGCGGCGAACAGGCGGGCCCGGGCCTCCTCGACGGCGGCGGGGCGGGTGAGGTCGCCGCGGTGGGGGATGCGGTGGAGGATCGACCGGCCGGTGTCCTCGAAGTTGCCCTCGTCGGTGACGCCCCACCACTCGATGGCGGCCGCCGCCAGGTCGTCGTCGCCGACCGCGGCCCGGATCTCGTCGGGGGTCCAGAGGTAGAAGCGACCCTCCTCGCCCTCGGAGTCGGCGTCCTCGGCGGAGTAGAAGCCACCGTCGGGGTGACGCAGGTCGCGCAGCACGTAGCCGATGGTCTCGTCGACCACCTGCCGGTAGGTGGGGTTGCCGGTGACCTGCCAGGCGTGGAGGTAGACGCGGGCGAGCAGCGCCTGGTCGTAGAGCATCTTCTCGAAGTGCGGGACGAGCCAGACGTTGTCGACCGAGTAGCGGGCGAAACCGCCGCCCAGGTGGTCGGCGAGGCCGCCGGCCGCCATGGCGTCGAGCGACGTGGTGAGCGCCGCCCGGGCGTCGTCGTCGCCCCGGGCCGCGGCCCGGGCCAGCACCTCGAGGCTCATGGCCTGCGGGAACTTGGGGGCCCGCCCGAAGCCGCCCCACTGCCGGTCGTGCTCGGCGAGGAGGGTGGCGCGGGCCTGATCGAGGACGGCCTCGGGGTCGGGCACGTCGTCGGCGGGGGTGAGGCGGGCGGTGCGGCCCAGCACCCCGGTGAGCTCGACCGCCTGGGCGTCGAGCTCCTCCCGCTGGGTGCGCCACACCTCGTCGACCCGGCGGCACAGCTCGGGGAACGACGTCATGCCGCCCCGTGGGGTCTTGGGGAAGTAGGTGCCGCCGAAGAACGGCTTGCCCTCGGGGGTCAGGAACACGGTCATGGGCCAGCCGCCCTGGCCGGTGAGCGCCTGGACGACCTCCATGTAGAGGGCGTCGACGTCGGGGCGCTCCTCCCGGTCGACCTTCACGTTGACGAACAGCTCGTTCATCACCGCGGCGATCTCGGGGTCCTCGAACGACTCGTGGGCCATGACGTGGCACCAGTGGCAGGACGAGTAGCCCACCGAGAGGAGGATCGGCTTGTCCTCGGCGCGGGCGACGGCGAAGGCCTCCTCGCCCCACGGGTACCAGTCGACCGGGTTGTCGGCGTGCTGGCGGAGGTACGGGCTGGTCTCGTCGGCCAAGCGGTTCACTTCGCCGACCGTACCGGCCGTTCTCTAGCGTGCCCACCCATGGAGATCAGCCTGCAGGGGAAGGTGGCCCTGGTGACCGGGGCGAGCCGGGGGATCGGGGCGGCGATCGCCCACACGTACGCGGCCGCCGGCGCGGCGGTCCTGCTGTCGTCGCGCAAGCAGGAGGCCCTCGACGCGGTGGCGAAGGAGATCGTCGACGACATCGGCACCGACCGGGCCGGCGACGTCGCCGCCTTCGCCGCCCACGCGGGCGACCCCGACCAGATCGCGGCGTGCGTGGCCGAGGCCGTGGCCCGCTGGGGACGGATCGACATCCTGGTGAACAACGCCGCCACCAACCCGTACATGGGCGCCGCGGTCGACATCGACCTGGCCCGCTTCGACAAGACGTGGGAGGTCAACTACCGGGGCCCGGTCGTGTGGATCCAGGAGGCGTGGAAGGCGTCGATGCAGGAGCACGGCGGCAACGTCATCAACATGGCGTCGACCGGCGGGATGCTCGTGGCGCCGGGGATCGGCCACTACGACGTGACCAAGGCGGCGCTGATCCACCTGACCAAGACGTTCGCCCACGAGCTGGCGCCGTCGGTGCGGGTGAACGCGATCGCCCCGGGCCTGGTGAAGACCGACATGGCCCGGGCGCTGTGGG
>DATCLV010000252.1:0-10048 GCA_036563745.1 Acidimicrobiales bacterium
ACGTTGATGTAGGCGGGTCGCCCGAGGGCCGCGAGGCCCAGGCCGAGCTGCGGCCGGGGCTGCGGCGTCACCGGCGGGCTCCGATCTCGTCCATCGGCGGCACCGTACCGGCGCCGACACCGGGGTCTCGCGGGTAGATCCCGGGGACGGGGGTAGCCCCATGACATGGTGTCCTTCGGCTACACGCTGTCCAGCGAGGAACACGGGCCCCGCGACCTGGTCCGCAACGCCCGACGGGCGGAGGAGGCCGGGTTCGACTTCGTGTCGGTGTCCGACCACTTCCATCCCTGGGTGACCGCCCAGGGCCACAGCCCGTTCGTGTGGTCGGTGCTGGGCGGCATCGCCGCGTCGACCGAGCGGATCCGGGTCGGCGTGGGCGTGACCTGCCCGACCATCCGCGTGCACCCGGCGATCCTCGCCCACGCCACCGCCACGACCGCGCTGTTGTTCGAGGGACGGTTCTTCTGGGGCGTCGGCTCCGGCGAGGCGCTCAACGAGCACGTCCTCGGCCACCGCTGGCCGCCGGCGCCGGTGCGGCTGGCGATGCTGGAGGAGGCCGTCCACGTGGTCCGCCGGCTGTGGACCGGCGAGACCGTCGACCACCGCGGCGAGTTCTACGAGGTCGACAACGCCCGGCTGTTCGACGCGCCCGACCCGGTGCCGCCGATCGTCGTCTCGGGCTTCGGTCCCAAGGCGGTGGCGCTGGCGGCCCGGATCGGCGACGGCTACTGGGGCACGTCCCCCGACGCCGAGCTCATCGACCGGTACACCGCGACCGGTGGGACCGGCCCGCGCTACGCCCAGATCGACGTGTGCTGGGCCGCCGACGCCGCGGCAGCCCGCAAGACCGTCCACCAGGTGTGGCCCAACGGCGGCGTCCCCGGCCAGCTGTCGCAGGACCTCCCGACCCCGCAGCACTTCGAGATGGCGAGCGAGCTGGTGACCGAGGAGGTCGCCACCGAGCACGTCCCCTGCGGGCCCGACGTCGAGCCGGTGCTCGACTCGGTGCGCCAGTACCTCGACGCCGGCTACGACCACCTGTACTTCCACCAGATCGGGCCGGACCAGGAGGGGTTCCTCCGCTTCTGGACCGACGAGCTGCGGCCGGCGCTGGCGTCGCTCGGCGGCGCGTGACCCGGCGGGAGGCGCGCCGGTCGACCGGATCGTGACGGCCGGTGGCGCGCCGCCACGCCGATTTCGTGACGCCCACTGACACTTCGCGTCGAACGCTGTTCGGGCGGTTGGGAGACGCGGGCATCGGGTAGCGCCCCGGCTTGGTTCCCTTCCGCGGAGCTGCTCGTCGGCGTGGCGGACTCGGCCCGTTCCGTTGGCCGACGGGAACGAGAGGAGGGCCCTACTGCGACGGGCCCTCCTCGCGCGTTCGGGCCCGGGTGGATCGACCGACCCGGGGCGTCCGGACGGCTCGACCGAATGAGATCGGGCCGGCGCGGGCACACCCGCGGCATGGCTCCCGTGCGCGTCCGTCGTGTCGATCCCAACGGCCCCGGCATCCGCCGGCGCAAGGCCGGCCGGGGCTTCACCTACGTCGACGAGGACGGGCAGCGCGTCGACGCCGACACCCGGTCCCGCATCGAGGCGCTGGTCATCCCGCCCGCCTGGACCGACGTGTGGATCTGCCCCGACCCTCGGGGCCACGTCCAGGCGATGGGCGTCGACGCCCGGGGCCGCCGCCAGTACCGCTACCACGACGGCTGGCGGGCGGCGCGGGACCGGGCCAAGCACGAGCGCGTGGTCGACATGGCCCAGGCCCTGCCCAACCTGCGGCGCCGGGTGACCCGCCACCTGCGGGCCGACGACGGCCCCACCCGCCGCCGGGTGCTGGCCGCCGCCGTGCGGCTGCTGGAGCGGGGCCTGTTCCGCGTCGGCGGCGAGGAGTACGCCAGCGACAACGACACCTACGGCCTCGCCACCCTGCGGAAGCGCCACGTGAAGGTGCAGGACGGGGTGCTGCGGTTCGACTACCCGGCCAAGTCCGGCCAGCGCCGCTGCATCGAGGTGGACGACCCCGACCTGGTGCCGCTGATCGAGCAGCTGAAGCGGCGGACCCGGGGCGGCAGCGAGCTGCTCGCCTACAAGGACGAGCGGGGCCGGTGGTGCGACGTCCGCTCCACCGACGTGAACGAGTACCTGCGCGACGCGCTGGGCGACAACGTGAGCGCCAAGGACCTGCGCACCTGGGGCGGCACGGTCCTGGCGGCGGTGGCGCTGGCCGCCGAGGACGCGGGCGCCGCCGAGGAGCGCGGCCCCGACCCGAAGGTGGTCACCCGGGCGGTCAAGCGGGTGGCCCGTCAGCTGGGCAACACGCCCGCGGTCGCCCGCTCGGCCTACGTCGACCCCCGCGTGATCGACCGGTACGAGCAGGACGGGACCACGATCGACCTCGACGACGTGCCCGGCGTCCGGCCGGAGGACCCGCCGGAGGACGCGGTCCCGACGCCCGACCCCGCCGACGTGCTGGCCGCCGCCGAGTCCGCGGTCGTGGAGCTGCTCGAGGACGCGTGATCCCCGGGCGCTCGGTGGCGGGTACGGTGCCGAGCGGTGCTGCCGGAGAGCGACGGGGCGCTGGCCTGGGCCGAGGGCCAGGTCGCGGCGGTGAGGGACGACCCGGCCGCCCGGCTCGCCCTGCTCGACCGCACCTACCGCAGCGTGCGGGACGCGGTCGGCGTCGACGGCGACGGGCCCGGTCCCGGCGGCGACCTCGGGGGACGCCGCAACGGCCGCAACGGCCGCAACGGCAGCGACGGCCGCGACGTCCGCGAGGGCCGCGTCCACGGCCCTCGGGCCCGGCACCGGCCGTTCCGGCGGGCGGCGCTGTCGTTCATGCGGTGGCAGCTGCAGCGCGGGGTCCTCGCCCCGCCCGACGCCTCGCCGCCGGGCAGCGTGTGGTGGCGGGCGGTCAACGAGCGGCTGCTGCGCGACGGGTGCGAGGCGGTCGCCCTGGCCGCCGGGCACCGGGGGACGCCGTCGTCGCCGGCGGTGGCGCTGTGGCTCGACTTCCTCGCCGCCCCGTCGGCCCGCCGCTGGTACCGGGCCCACAACGCCAGCGTCGTGGGCGGCTACCTGGACCATCGGGAGCCGGCCGAGGCCGAGACCCCCGCCGAGCGGTTCTTCATGAACGTGGCGCTGGTGCGGGTGCTCTACACCCACGCGGCGGTGGCGGCGCCGCGGCTGGCGCTGGGGCGGCTCGGGCCGCTCGGGCCGGTGCTGGGCGACCCCCGGCGGGGCACGGCCGGGGCGTTCCTGTCGCTACGCCGGGTGGTGCCCGACACCTACCCGCTGGCGCTCGACGTCGGCGGGTACGTCGCCGACCAGCGGCACCTGGGTCGGCTGCTCGACTGCGCCGTGATCGCGCCCCGCCTGCCGCGCCTGTTCGCGTGGTCGGCACAGGACCTGGGCGAGCCGGGCCTGCTCGGCCTGCTGCGCGACGGCCGCCCCGTCTACGCCGGCCACGACGACCGGCACGTCTGGCACCCGCCGGCGCTGCCGCTGGCGGGCCGGCTGCTGCGCCGCGCCACCCGGCCCCGGTGACGCCGCTGTCAGGACCGGGGCCGCCGGACCGGCGCGGCCACCCCGACCTGGGCTAGGACGTTGCCATGCGCGACCACGACGACCACGACGACGGCGCACGGTTCGCCACCGAGCTCACGGTCACCGGGCCGCTGCGGTCCCCGGCCCAGATGCTGGAGGAGCAGGAGGTCGCCGGGCACAGCAGCATCCACGACGGCGACACGGCGGCGTCGCTCGGCCTGGTGGGCGCGCCGATCGAGGCCCCCACCCACTTCAGCCAGGTCGACCCGCTGGCGGCGGCGCTGTGGGGCCGGGCGTGGTTCGAGCGGGGCTGCGTGAGCGCCCACTTCCGCACGATGGTGGTGGAGGGCGAGCAGGTGCAGGCGTCGCTCACGACCACCGGTCCCCGGTCCGGGCGCGTCGAGGCGCACAAGGCCGACGGCACGCCCGTGCTGGTCGGCACCGCGTCGGTGGGGCCGGACCACCCGCCCTCGGAGCTCGACGAGCGGCTGGCCCGCGTCGGCGACCCGGGCGAGCTGTTCGTGATCGACCGGCTGGAGGTGGGGATGCGGGAGGACGAGCGGTCCTCGACGATCACCCACGACGACCGCAACGGCCCCGGCTACCCGTTCTCGCTGGCCGAGAAGCTGGCCCGCATCACCGAGCCCCACCCCTGGTACACGCCGGAGGGCGGGGCGGCGTCGCCGTGGGGGCGGGCGGTCGTGCCGATGGAGATGATCAGCGTGCTGTCGGCCAAGGCGGGCCCGGCGTGGCCGGTCCGGCAGCCGGCGCTGGGCCTGTTCCTCGACCTGGAGATCCGCCTGGTCGACGGCCCGGTGTTCGTCGGCCAGGAGTACCGGCTGGGGCACGAGCTGGTGGGGCTGAGCCAGAGCCGGCGCACCGAGTCGTACTGGACCCGCACCACCGTCACCGACGCCGACACCGGCCGGCTCACCGCGGTCGTGCTCCTCCACTCGGGCGTGTTCAAGGAGTCGTACCCCGGCTACCCGAAGGACCGCCTCGCCTGAACGCGGTCAGACCCAGGGCTCCGGGCGCACCCGGTTGCGGCGCCACTGGCTGAGGAGCACCAGGATCACGAGCGAGACGACCGGCCACAGGATGACGCCGGCCAGCATCGTCAGGAGCCACCAGGTGGACGCGCCGTCGTCGTGGTTGTCGAACCAGTACGTGGACTGGATGAACGGCAGGACCACGAACGCCGGCCCGATCACCCACGACCACACGTAGGAGCCGAGGACCTCCAGCGGGTGCAGCGACGTCACGCCGTGGACGAGGAACCGCTCGGAGAACGTCGACCCGATGCCGTAGCTGGAGAAGTCCGCCCCGACCTCCTCGATCAGGTAGCGCTCCAGCGGGATCAGCGGCAGGCCGAAGACCGTGAACCACCGGGTGGCGAACTGCCGGCCCAGCGGGTCCTTGGACGTGTGGCTCCGCATGGTGAACCCGAAGCCGTTGAAGGTCTTCAGGCGGTCGAGGCGGGCGTGTTCCTCCGCGGTCAGCTCCCGGACAGCGCTCCCCATGCCTCGGACGGTAGTCGCACCGCTTCGACCGTTTGAACGGCGTCCACGTAGCCTGCGGAGCCGTTGCTCCGAACCCGTCCGTCGAGGTCTTCGCCCGTGTCGCCTGACGCCCCGGCTCTCCCCACGGCACCGCCGTCGCCCGCGGCCGTGCCGATCGAGGTGACCGAGGCCGCGCCCGTGGCCCCAGGCGCCGGACCGGCGGTCGGTGGGCAGGTGCGGGTGGCCGTGGCGGGGAGCATGGCCGGCAAGGTCGCCGAGGCGGTCACGCTCGCCCTGCTGGCGACCGTGGTGCCCCGGGCCCTCGGCCCCGACGCCTACGGCCGGTTCTCGGTGCCGCTGACGATCGTCACGCTGGGGTCGCTGGCCATGAGCCTGGGCGGCCCGACGCTGATGGCCCGCTACGTCCCGACCGCCCCGGAGCCCGACCGGGTGGCCCTGGCCCGGGCGCTCGGCGGGCGGCTGGCCCGGGGCCGGGCGCTGCAGCTGGCGGCGCTCGTGCCGGTGGCCGGGGTGGCGGTCGCCGTCGACCCGGATGCCTTCCCGCCGGCCACGACGGCGCTAGTGTTGGTGGCGCTGGCGGCGAGCGTCGCCGCCGGCCTGGCGCTCCAGGTGCCGCTGGGGCTGGGCCGCACCGTGCCGTGGGCGCTGCGCTACCCGCTGCAGAACGCCGTCCTGGTGGCGGCGGTGCTCGTGCTGCACCCGCTGGCCGGCGACACGGGCGCGGTGGTGGCGATCCTGGTGTCGGCGCTGGCCGCGCTGGCCTTCGCCGCGGTCGTGGCCGGGCCGGTGCTGGCGGCCCGGGTCGACCCGGTGCCGATCCCCGCTGGCGCCGTCCGTTTCGGGCGGCTGCAGGCGGGCGGGGCGGCGCTGGTGCAGGCGGCGCACCGGGGCGGGGTCGTGGCGGTGGCGGTGCTGGGCGGCTCGGCCGCCGAGACCGGCTACGCGGCGCTGGCCATCGGCATCGCGCTGGGCGCCACCTATGCGGTCCTCCAGGCGTTCACCGTGGCACTGCCGCACCTGTCCGACGCCGGGCGCGCGGGCGCGGCGGGCGACCCCGAAGCCGTGCTGGGGCGCCTGGCCGACGTCCTGCTCCTGGCCCTGGTCCCGGGGTCGCTGGTGGCGGCGCTGCTGCTCGACACGGCGGTGCCGGCCGTGTTCGGCGACGACTTCCGGGCCGCCACCGCCGCCTTCGGTCCCGCCCTGGCGCTCGTGGTGCTGGCGCCGCTGTCGTCGCTGCTGGTCCAGGTCGCGGCCCTGCGGTTCCGGCCGGGCGTGGCGCTGGCCAACGGCGTCGCCGCCGCCGCCACGTTCCTGGTGGTAGCCGCCCTGGCCGTCCCCCGGTGGGAGGCGGCGGGCGCCACGGCCGCGGGTGCGGCGGCGACGGCCGCCGGAGCGCTCGTGTCGCTGCGCCTCCTCCCCGGCGCCGCCCGTCCCCGCACGATCGCCGCGTCGCTCGCCGGGGCGGCGCTGGTCATGGCCGTGGCCGGGGTGGCGGGATGAGCGACCTGACGGCGTCGGTGGTGGTGCCGACCCGGGACCGGCCCGCAGCGCTGGCGGCGTGCCTGGCGGCCCTGGCGGCCCAGGAGCAGCCACCAGGGGACGTCGTGGTCGTCGACGACGCCTCGGCCGACCCCGCCGCCGTCGCCGCCGTGGTGGCCGCCGCGCCCGCGGGCCTGCCGGTCCGGCTGGTGGCGGGGGAGGGGCGGGGCCCGGCGGCGGCCCGGAACCTCGGGGCCCGGGCGGCCACGGGCGACGTCGTCTGCTTCACCGACGACGACTGCCGCCCCGACCCGGGCTGGGTGGCGGCCCTGGTCGCCCGCATCGCCGCCGGTGCCGACGTGGTCGCCGGCCCGACCCGTGTCGGCCGCCCCGACGACCGCTGCGCGGCGGCGGCCCAGACGATCACCAACCACCTGCTGGAGGCGTCGCTCGACCCGGCCGCCGGCACGGTCGGCTTCGCCCCGACCTGCAACCTCGCCTGCCGGGCCGAGGTGTGCCGCACCCGGCCGTTCGACGAGGGCTACCCGCTGGCCGCCGGCGAGGACCGCGACTGGTGCCGGCGGCTGGCCGCCGACGGGACGGCCATCGCCTACGAGCCGGCGGCGGGGGTGGCCCACCACCCGGACCTGACGCTGCGGGGGTTCTGGCGCCAGCAGCGCCGCTACGGCCGCGGCGCCCGGCGCTTCCGGGCCACGGCCGGGGTCGACGCGTCCGGCGGCGCCACCGAGCGGCCGCCGCTGGGCTTCTACACGGGGCTCGTCGGCAAGGGGTTCCGGCAGGGGCCCGTGGTCGGCGCCCTGGTGCTGCTCGCCCAGGTGGCCACCGCGGTCGGGTTCGCCGCCGAGGCCCGCGCCACCGACGGGTAGCCGGCGGCGCGCCGGTCGCCGAGGCCCGGACGTCGGGGCGTCAGGGCCTCAGGGCGTCGGAGCGTCAGGGCGTCAGGAGCGGCAACCCGGCGGTCGACGACGGGTCGCCGCCGGCCAGCGCCAGGGCAGTGGCGGCGACGTCCTCGAGGCGCGGCGGGCGGGGGAGGTCGGCGGGCCGGGAGGCGCCCGGGACCACCAGCGCCCAGGCGTCGCCCTCGGTGTGGTTGCCCGACCGGCCGCTGCCCACGCCCTGGCGCCGGATCGTCCCGTAGCGCTCCGACCGCACGCCCTCGAGCCGGGTGGCGGGCGTGTCGGTCCAGTGGACGATGAGGTCGGGGAGCTGGTGGGCACGGTCGCCCGTGCCGAACATCCCGGCCACCTTGTCGACCGACCGCACCGCCGGCGAGCCGTCCATGTCGGTGAACGTGCGGATCCCGTCCGCGATCTCGTCCATGAGGGCGTCGGCGTCGGCCGGGTCGACGATCCCGTCGCGCTCCCGACCCCGCAGGTTGAGCCGGATGTACCCCTGGTTCTCGGCGGGGTGGGCGAACGCCTTGGTGGTGCTCCAGTCGACGCCCCGCATCTCCAGCCGGGCGGTCAGGTCGAGCGCCAGCTTCTCGGGGAGGGCGTTGGCGACCTTGGCCCGCAGCCCGCTGGGCACCGCGGCCCGGAGCCGCCAGATCGACGACCGGGGCGTGTCCTCGACGCGGGCCGACGGGTCGAGGATCACCCGCAGCATGTCGGGCAGCATGTCGGCGCGGCTGGTGTTCACGTCCATCCCCACCGGCGAGATGACCATGAGGTCGGTGCCGGGCGGGAGGGCGTCGACGATCCGGCCGAGCGCGGTGTCGACCGCCGAGTAGACGTCCTCGAGCGTGCTGCCGAGCAGCGCGGCGCTGCGGTCGTCGAGCTCGGACCCGTCGAGCTGGGACAGGTCCCAGAACTGGTGGCCGGCCACGTGGGCGGCGCAGAACGTGAGCCAGCTGAGGTCGTAGTCGGCCTCGCCCAGCAGCGCCTCGGCGGCGTCGGCCACCCGGCCCGGGGCCGCCAGGAGCCGCTGCCGCAGGCCCAGCATCTCCTTGACCGTGTGGCGGCCGAACACCTCGTCGACCGGCTGCGGGCGGCCGAACCGGCGGACCAGCCGGCCGTGGGCGTCGTCCGGTGTCGACCACTTCCGCAGCACCACCCGGTCGTGGAGCTGCCAGCCGCACACCAGCGTGCCCGGCGGCTCGACCGCCGGCGGGCGGCTCTCGTAGGGGTCGACGGCCAGCGTGCGCTTTCCGTGGGGGGCGAGCTGCTCCCACACGGGCGCCGGGGCGGGGAGCGCCCCCATGTAGTGGACCCGCTGCTCCTCGGCCGACCACTGGAACGGGTAGAAGAGCCCGTGGTCGGGGAGCGCCACGCCGCTGTAGAGCGTGTGCTGGGCGCCGGCGGCGAACTGGGTGGCGGGGGCGTCGAGCTCGTGCCACTCGCCACGCTCCCGCAGCTTGGCCAGGTTCGGCAGCCGGTCGTCGCCCAGCATGCGGGCGAGGAGGCGGGCGCTGGCGGCGTCGAACTGGAGGATGGCGAGCATCAGCGGGGCACCTCGGGCGGTGGGCTGGGGTCGGACGGGGCGGCCGGCGACGGTGCCGGTGTGGACGATGACGGGGGTGGTGGCGTGGGCGGCACGGGCTCGCCGCCGGCGCGGTGGCTGGCCCGGGCGGCGTCGAGCACCGCCATCACGGCCACGCCGTCGGCGACCGTACCGAGGTCGGTGGCCTCACCGCGGCAGGCGGCCACCAGCGCGGCCAGCTCGCCGGTGAGCGACACCACCAGGGAGTCGGGCCGGCCGCCCCCGGCCAGACGGGCCCGGGCCCCGGCCATCAGGCCCCCGATGCGGTGCCGGGCCCGGCGGCGGCCGTCGGCGCCCCGCAGCTCGACCAGCTCCTCGTGGGCCCGGTCGGTGGCGGCCTCCAGGCGGGCGTGGCCGCCGTCGAGGGTCAGGTCGACCACGGCCCGCTCGGGGGTGAGCGTGCGGCAGGCCACCGCGGTGACCTCCCGGCCGGAGATCCAGCGGGCCCAGTCGACCAGGTGGGGGCCGAGGTCGAGCAGCGCCTCGTCGCGGACCGTCCGGGCGCCCCAGGCGGGCCGCCGGTACTGCACCCGGACCCGCAGGTCGACCGGGTCGTCGGGGGTGGGCGTGGCGGCGACCGCGGCGCGCACGGCCCGGGCGCCGGGATCGAAGCGGCGGTTGAACCCGATCCACGGCGAGGGCGTGAGCGTGGCCAGCTCCGCGGCGCCGGCGGCGTCGGGGGCCGGGGGCTTCTCGACCAGGGCCGGGATGCCGGCCGCCGCGGCGGCGCGGGCGTCGGCCACGTGCGCGCCGACCGGCGAGGCGATCATCACCGCGTCGAGCCCCCCGGCGGCCAGCAGGGCGTCGGCCCCCTCGTGGGCGGCGACCGGGTGGCCGAGCGTGGCGGCGGCGTGGGCGGCCAGGAAGCGGCGGCGCTCCTCGTCGGGGTCGGCGACGGCGACCAGCCGCGCGGCCGGGACGGCGGCGAACGCCGGCAGGTAGCCGCGTTCGACCAGGCGGCCGGCGCCCACGACCCCGATGCGGACCGGCCCGGTCACGAC
>DATCLV010000877.1:0-1738 GCA_036563745.1 Acidimicrobiales bacterium
CGCAACGAGCGGCCCATGACCCGCTACTTCCCCGAGCTCGAGGTGGCGTTCCGGGACGAGCTGCCCGAGCGCTGCGTGGTCGACGGCGAGATCGTCGTGCCCGGCCCCGACGGCCTCGACTTCTGGGCGCTCCAGCAGCGCATCCACCCGGCTCGCAGCCGCATCACCATGCTCGCCGAGCGCACCCCGGCGATCTTCGTGGCGTTCGACCTGCTGGCGCTGGACGACGAGTCGCTCCTCGCCACGCCCTTCGAGCAGCGCCGGACCCGGCTCGAGGCGGCGCTGGCGGCCTCCGGGGCGGGGGAGCGGGTGCGGCTCACCCCGGTCACCCGCGACCGGGACGTGGCCGCCGTCTGGTTCGAGCGGTTCGAGGGCGCCGGCCTCGACGGGCTCATCGCCAAGCGCCCCGACGTCGCCTACCAGCCCAACAAGCGGGTGATGGAGAAGGTCAAGCACGTCCGCACCGCCGACTGCGTGGTCGCCGGCTACCGGGTCCACAAGCAGGCGGCCGACGCCGTCGGGTCGCTGCTGCTGGGCCTCTGGGACGACCCAGAGCACTCGGTCCTCCCCGACGAGTGGCGGGAGTGGCAGGACGCCGCCGGCCGCGACCCCGGCAAGGACGACGGGCCGGCGCTGGTGTCGGTCGGCGTCGTGGGGGCCTTCCCGATGGCGGTCCGGCGCCAGCTGTTCGAGGAGCTGCAGCCCCTGGTGGTCGACATCGCCGACCACCCGTGGAGCTGGGCCGAGGAGATCCTGGAGGACCGCGGCGGCGGGGGTCGGGCCCAGGCGGGCAGCCGCTGGAACGCCGGCAAGGACCTGTCGTTCGTGCCGCTGCGCCCGGAGCGGGTGGTCGAGGTGCGCTACGACTACATGGAGGGCTTCCGCTTCCGGCACACCGCCCAGTTCGTGCGGTGGCGGCCGGATCGCGACCCCAGGTCGTGCGGCTACGACCAGCTGGAGACGCCGGCGCCCTTCGACCTGGCCGAGGTGCTGGCCGGCCGGGCCTGACGCCCGGCCCGCCGACCCCGCCACCCTCGACCCCCGCCGCCGTCGGCTTCAGGTTGTCACGGCAGCCCCGGGACGGGCACCGAAGGGGTGGGCAGCTGCGGCGTCGTCACCGGCGGCGCCCCCAGGTCGGGGGTCGTGACCGGGGGTGCCGTCACGTCCGGCGCGGTCACCGGGGGTGCCGTGACGTCCGGCGCGGTGACCGGCGGCACCGTGACGTCCGGCGCGGTCACCGGGGGTGCCGTCACGTCCGGCACGGTGACCGGCGGCGCCGTCACGTCCGGGACCGTGGGTGTCGGCGTGTTCGGGACCGTGGGCGTCGTCACGTCCGGGACCGTGACGCACGGCCCGGCCGGGGTCGTCACGTCGGGAAGGGTCGGTGTCGGCGCGTCGGGCACCGTCACGTCGGGCGGATCGGGGATCGGTTGGCCGGATGCCGACCACGCCGTGGCGAGCACGCCGAGGCCTGCGAGCCCGGCGACCACGGCAGCCAGAAGGGAGAACCGGAACTTCGTCACGATGACTCCTCCGCTCGTGCCCGCCGGCCCGCCCTTGCCCCACTCCAACGTAGTGACGGGAGGTGGCGCTGTCACCACGGTCGGTGCGCGCGTAGAAATTTCTCCGCGAACGTCGTCATAGCCGGCGCCCGGCCCCTTCTCATGGGGCACGCCGCGCCGGAGCGGCCCGTGTCCCACGACGCCGCCTCGTCGGGGACAGCTCCGGCGCGGCGCCC
>DATCLV010000879.1:0-2131 GCA_036563745.1 Acidimicrobiales bacterium
TCGCGGCGAGCCCGACGTCGAGCCGCAGTTCCCGTTCCTCCGCCAGGAGGGGCTGGTCCGGCCCACCGGTGGCGCCGAACCGGCGCTGCGGGTGCTGCTGGTGGGCGACTCGCTGTCGGCCTCCCTCGTCGCCGGCCTGGAGGGCTGGAACGAGCGGCACCCCGACGAGCAGGTCTGGGTCGACACCCACACCGTGTTCGGCTGCCCGCTGGTCGACACGGGCGTCACGCCGACCATCGGCCTCTGGGCCACCACCGCCCAGTGCGTCGACTGGCACCAGGACCTCGACAACGCCCTGGTCAGGTGGGACACGGACGTGGTGCTGATGACAGGCGGCCTGGCCGACCTCCAGGGCCACGTGATCGACGGGCAGCTGGTCGACCTGGGCGACCCGGCCCACGACGAGTGGTTCCGGGCCCAGCTCGACCGCCTGGCCGCCACGCTGACGGCCCCCGGCCTCCCCGTGCTGTGGGCCAACTTCCCCCACGTCCGCATGGAGGAGCCGTCGGACCCCAGCAAGGACTGGACCGACTTCCCCATCAACGAGCCGTGGCGGGTCGACCGGCTCAACGAGCTCCTGGCCGAGGTGACGGCGGACCGTCCCGGCGTGACGCCGGTCGACCTCGACGGGTGGCTGCACGCGTGGCCCGACGGCGAGTTCGACGAGGCCCGCCGCGACGGCGTCCACTTCCGCGACGCCGGCGCCGACCTGGCGGCCGACTGGCTGGTGCCCCAGCTCCTCGCCCTCGCCGCCGGGTAGCGGCCCGGCCCCGACCGGTCACGCCGCCGCGGGGTCGGGCGGGTCGAGCAGCGCCAGCTCGGTCCGGGCGAGGCGCTCGGGGTCGCCGATCGCGTCGATCGCCGTGATCCGGTCGCCCGCGAGGTCGAACGTCATCACCAGCCGCACCCGTCCACCGGGCGCGACGACCAGGCCGACCCGGCCGTCGACCAGCATCACCCGGGCGAACACGGCCCGCGGCGCGTTGCCGGCCGTCTCCTCGACGACCGCGCCGGCGCCCCGCAGCACCGGTGGGACCCCGGTCGTCGCCACCAGGGCCTCGTCGGCCCGGCGCACGACGTCGGGGTCGAGGAGGGCCACCAGGCCCCGCAGGTCACCGCCCCGGGCCGCGGCCAGGAACGCCTCGACCACCCGGCGGTGCTGCTCCGGGTCGTCGGCGCCCACCGGCGCCGGCGTGCCGCGGACCCGCTGCCGGGCCCGGCTCGCCAGCTTCTTCGCCGCCACCGGCGACCGGTCGACGATCGCCGCGATCCGCTCGAAGGGCACGGCGAACAGGTCGTGGAGCACGAACGCCACCCGCTCGGCCGGGCCCAGGCGCGACAGCACCACCAGCAGGGCCAGGCCCACCTCGTCGACCAGCAGCGCCTCCTCCTCGGGCGGGCGGCCGGTGCCGTGGTGGTCGGCCGGGGCAGCGGGCTCGGCGTCGACCAGCGCGGTCCCCCAGGCGTCCTCGGGGCGCGCCCGGCGCGACCGCAGGACGTCGAGGCAGATGCGGCTCACCACCGTGGTCAGCCAGCCGCCCAGGTTCTCGATCTCGTCCGGGTCGCTGCGGACCAGCCGGAACCACGACTCCTGCACCGCGTCGTCGGCCTCGGTCACCGAGCCCAGCAGGCGGAGCGCGACGGCCCGGAGGTGGTCGCGGTGCTCCTCGAAGCGCTCGGCGAGCCGGTCGTTGTCGTCCATGGTCACCTTTCCGCACCGGGATCCGTCAGGGGGTTGACGAACGGGATCGGTCCGAGGTGACCGATCTTGCCGCGACCCCCTGAACGAGGAGAGGAACCCATGACCGTCCTGGTGGTGCAGTGCGAGGTGGCGAAGGAGCACGTGGCCGACCTGGAGGCCGAGGCCGCCGAGGTGGCGGCCGCCCTCGCCGAGGCCCGGCCCGAGGGGATGCGCTGGGCGCTGGGCCGGCTGCCCGACGGCGTGACGTTCGTCGGCCTGCTCGAGCTGGCCGAGGGGGTGGAGAGCGCGATGCCCGGCATCCCGGCGGCCCGGGCGTTCCAGCAGCGGCTGGCCGAGCGGGTGGTTGGCGACCCGCCGGTGCCGCAGCCGCTCGACATCGTCGGCGCCTACGGGCTGTTCGACGGCGGGGACGGCGACGGGGCGGTTGCG
>DATCLV010000882.1:0-6254 GCA_036563745.1 Acidimicrobiales bacterium
GCCCGGGGGCGAGCGCTGCCGTTCCCGGGCCGTCGCCCAGGGCCGGGGCCGGGGCTGTGACGGTCGATCTGTGCGCCCTGCTCACCGACGACGAGGTGGCCGACGCCATCGGCGTGGCGGTGACCAGCGTCGAGCCGGCGCCGCTGTCGTGCCGGAAGGGCGACGGCGGCACCCGGGTGGTGGTCGTCCGTCTCCTGCCGCCGGGCGCCGGCCCGGACAGCAGCTTCGAGAACCTGCGGCTCGGCGGGGCCGAGCCGGTGCCCGAGATCGACGTCGAGAACCTGTACGACGCCGCCTACGAGGAGCTCCGCATGCGCACCCCTGACGGCCACCACCTGATGGTCCAGCTGGACATCAGCGGCATGGGCGACCGCGACGCGCTCGTCGCCCTGGCCCGGGCCGCCCTCGACCGGTTCCTGGCGTCATGACGCTCGCCCGGCGTCTCCAGGGCGCGGCGTGGAAGCCGGCGCTGCCGCTGGTGGCGAGCGGCGGGTGGTCGCTGACCGGCACCTCGGTGCGGGGTCGCATCCGGCGAGGGAAGCTGGTCGACCTCGACGGCTGGCGGGGCCGCGTCGACCTCGACGGCGCCGGCCTGGCACTGACCGATGTCGCGACCGGCCGGGTGGTCGGCCGCTGCCGGGAGACCCGGACCCGGCAGCAGTGGCCGCTCACCGTCGGCGGTCAACCGTTCGAGGCCCAGGCGAGAGCCGGCCTCCACCCCCTCCTGGTCACCGACGCCCACGGTGCGGTCGCCCTGTCCCTCGACCTGTCCCGCCTCCGCCGCCACCTCACCCTCCAACTCGCGCCCCACCTCGACGACGCCACCACGGTCCCCCTCGTCGCCCTGACGTCCCTCATGGCCACCCGCCGCCTCACGGGCCCCCAATCCCACCGCGCCACCTGACCGGGGAGCTCAGACGCCGGCTGCAGCGACCCGACCACCGCCACCACGCCGGCCGGCAGCACCCCCCTGCTCCCCCGATCCTCCCACCCCACTCTCCGCACGGACGCCGGGTGCAGGCGAGGCTCGTCAGCTCTCGCCGGGGTCCTCAGCTGCGGCACGGTCGTCGAGGGAACGACTCATGACGATGGCCTGGTAGATGTAGCGCCAGCGTTCGACGGTGCGGGGACGATCTCCGCGCCACTCGATCGAGGCGAGCATGTCGACATCGGCCTGGGGCAGCCCATCATCTGCGGCGAACCGCCGCAGTGAAGGATCGACAGTCGCCTCCCGGTGGAGGATCAGCTCCTCGCCGAGCAGGTCCGACATCGTGACGCCCAGCGCCTTCGCGATCGCGTAGAGCGTCTTGCCGGACGGCCGTTGCGCCGGTTCGTTCTCGGGCGGGTTCTCCAGGCGCCAGAGGTAGCTCTTGCTGACGCCGGCGTCCCGGGCGAGCCGGGAGAGGCTCGTCGCCTTCTCCTGGCGGTAGCGACGGATCCGCTCGCCGACGGTCGACGGCGTCGGTGTGCCGCCGGTCATCGCCGGTCCTCCACCCGCCGGAGCAAGGCGACGACGCGGCGGCGCTCCTCGCCGTCGACCACGATCGGGCAGTACCGCGCCTCGATGTCGACGGTGACGGGCCGGTCGCAGATGCCGCTGAAGGTGCACCGCTCCGAGATGTCCTCGCCGCCGGCGGCTCGGTCGAGCGGATCGCCAGTGGTCACCGACTTCGAGGGCAGGAAGTAGGGCCACTCGCCTTTGCAGTGCGCGTAGTCGACCCGGAGCCTCGGGGGCTGCAGGTTCCGGCGGTCCGACGGCCGATGCCGGACGCTGAGCAGGAGAAGGGCGGTCGGCTCGGGACGGGCATCGACGTAACGGCGGGCCGTCGCTTCGAGACTCGCCTCGTAGCGCTGCGCGAGCCGTTCGAGACCAGCGAACCCGAAGGCGCCGGCGAGGGCGTCGCGGCCGAACAGCCGGGACGGCAGCAGGATCTCGCTGGCCGCGAGGTCACACAGGGCTTCGACATCCCGGCGATCGTCCGTCCGCTCCACCGGTGCACAGCGGTACCGGGACCGGGTGGCGTACCCGGGGAAAAACGTGTGCGCGCACTCGTGACCGATCGTGAACCGCTGCCGGGTGACGGGGTCGGCCCCGAGGACGCGGATCTCGAACCGGCCGTCGTCCCGTTGCCGCAGGCAGCCGCTGGCCGGCAGGTCGTCGTCGACCACGATGCCGTCGATGCCCAGGTAGGACGCCACCATCTCGACGTCGACCGGCGGTTCCGTGACGCCCAGATCATCGAGGATCCCAGCTGCGACGGATCGCACGAGCTGGTCGTCTCGCAGCGTCGGCGCCGCGCGCCGGGCGATCTCCATCCTCGACGACAACGTCGCTGCCACCGGACCTCCGTTTCCTTTCGAGAACGGACAAGATCCTATTGCGCACCCCCACGTCGGAGGGTACCTTGTCCCCCACTTTCCACCGCTGGTGGGGCCAAGGCAGGCGGACACGGCGAGTCGAGGCGGACATCCGAGCGACTCCACCTTTGTCGTGGAGCTGATGTGACGCGCCCATGTGGCGGCCAGAGCGAAGGAGAAGCGATGAAACTGACGGCGGATGTGTTGGTCGAGGCGTGTGACGACCTCGCCGGGGAGGCGGGGGTCACCGTGACGACCGAGCTCGAGCCGCTCGGCGGCCCTGGAGCGCCGGTCAAGCCGGCGACCTACGAAGGCGGCCGGTTCCAGGTCGACGACCGCTGGTGGGGCGACGGCGACGAGCCGGTGAAGGCGATCGTGATCGACAACGAGCCGAGCCAGGCCAACCGCCTGGAGGCTGCCCTTGAGGCGCTGCGTCCGGAGCTGGGCCTCCCCGAGATCGTGCTGGACCTGAGCGGGATCGGCGAGCTGCCGCCCCACCTGCCGAAGCGGCTGTCGGGGTTCCGGTTCCCCCACCGGCACGCGGACGCCTACCTGCGCGACGCCTTGCTCGACGGAAGGCGGTTCCCGACCACCGAGGTCGGGCAGGCGATCTTCTCGGCGACGGCCGACGCCGCGGCGCCGCTGCTGGAGTGGTTCCCCCAGGCGCTGCTGTTCGGCTTCTGGCAGTCGCACCTCGGCAGGAAGCGATCGCAGGCGAAGCTGGCCCGGTCGTGGAGCTCCGAGATCGTCGGCTACAAGCCGGCGGCCACCGGCACCAAGCGCTTCGGGCTGAAGGGCGACCCCCTCAACCTGTCGGTGACCGAGGCCCTGACGTACCACGACGACGACCAGCTTGCCCACGAGTGGTCGTTCACCGGCGCCGACAAGAGCAAGGCCCGCGGCGGCAAGGCGACCGAAGCGCTGTCGAACGTCGGTCACGGTCAAGTCCTGGTACGGGAGGCCGACGCGGCTCCCGCAGGGGTCTCGTTCGAGGCGATCTCGCAGCGGAGCACCGTGTCGCTGGCGGCCCTGCGGCGGGTGCGCACCGGCGTCCCGGGCGCCGACGCCGCCGCCCGCGCCCTGTTGGTGGCGCTGGGCCTGGTGGCCCACGTGACGGCGTTCGGGCGCTCGTTCAGCCTGCGATCCGGCTGTGAGCTGCGCCCCCGGTCGGCGGCCTGGCAGTGGCTGGGTGCCACGGCCGAGGACGACCGCGACATCGACCCGCGGCCGACGGTGGCCGACGCGGTCGACCTGTTCCGGGCCTGTGTCGCCAAGGCCGAGGATGCGGGGCTGCCTGTGGGCGCGCGGTGGCCGACCGAGCCGCTGGTGGTGCAGCCCAACGACGCCTTGGCGCAGGCGATCCGGAAGTCCTGGCCGCAGGTGGACTGATGCTGACCATCGAGGTCGAGTTCCTCCACGGCACGTTCCGGGGATCGGGCGCCGACCTGGCGGTAGCGGGCTCCGACGGGCGGGGAGACTCCAACGAGCGGGGAGAGTGGCCGCCCAGCCCCGCCCGCCTGTTCTCGGCCCTGGTGGGTGCGGACGGCACCCGGGACCGCTGCCGGGTGACCGACGGGTCAGAGCTGCGGCTCCTGGAGCGCCTGCCCCCGCCGGTGATCCACGCCGATGGCGACGGCGACGTGCCCTCGTCGCCGATCAACGACCGGTTCGTCGTCGCCAACGCGACCGACAAGGGCACCATGCAGGACTACCCGGCGCGGATCGGCACGGTGGCGCGGCCCGGCGCGCGGCGCAGCCCCCGCCACCCCCGGGTCGCGTACGCCTGGCCCGACGCCGACCTCGACGCCGCCACCGTCGACGCCCTCCGGCGGCGGGCCGCGCGCGTCGGCTACCTGGGGTGCGCCGACTCGCCGGTCCGGGTCCAGGTGTCCACCGGCGCGCCGGGCGACGGCGTCCCGGCCACGACCTGGGCCCCGGATCCTGAGGGCCGGGCGCACCTCGCCGTGCCCTTCGAAGGCCTCGTCGACGTGCTCGACCAGATCTTCGACGACTTCACGGACCGGGGGCCTGTGCGGAGGTCCTGGTACGCGATCGAGCACGCTCGCTACGCGCCGCCCGGTGATGCCCGGCGACCGGCCGTGCACCAGGTGCCGGGCAACGTCGTGTGGCTCCGGTTCGAGCAAGCGTTGCCCGGCCGCCTCGTCCTGGCGGTGACGACCACGCTGCGTTCGGCGGTCCTCGACCTGTACCAGCGGGGCGCGCCCGACGAGGAGCTGCCACCGGTGCTCACCGGGCACGGCTTCGAGGGCCGGCGCGACTACCAGCACGTGCACTGGCTGGCGCTGCCCGACGTCGGGCATCCCCGCTCCCGGGGCCGGATCCACGGCGCGGCCATCTGGCTCCCCGACAGCACGCAGCCCACCGTCGTCACCGGCGTGCAGCGGGCGGTGTGGCGCCTCACCGAGCTGGTGCGCCCGGAGGTGTTCTCCGTCGGGGTGCGCCCCGAGGACGGCGCCGGCCCGTGGGCCGCGAACCCGGGACGGTGGACGGCGCCGGCCACGAGGTTCCGGTCGGTGTACCCCGTGGTGCACGAACGGTTCGTCCGCCCGGAGCCCGGTGCCGGCACGATCGCCGAGTGGTGCGCCCACGCCGGCCTCCCGGCCCCCGTGCTGTTCCGGCAGCAGCGGGCGCCGCTGCTGCCGGGCAGTGTGCCGCTGAAGCCGCACGAGGTGTTCCGGCCCGGGGACCCCCGTAAGCCCTACCGACACATGGAGCTCGTCTTCGACCAGCCGGTGGCGGGCCCGGTCGTGGTGGGCGGCAAGCGGCAGTTCGGGCTGGGTCTCTTCGCCCCCGTGACCGGCGACGAGGACGGCCGCGAGGAGGGGCCTCGTGGCTGACCTCCCGAGCTTCGACGAGCTCTACGCCGCCACCCATCGCGGGCGCACCCCGTTCCCGTGGCAGGCACGGCTGGCTCGACAGGTGGCCACCGACGGGTGGCCCACCGAGATCGGGGTGCCCACCGGACTGGGGAAGACGGCCTGCATCGACATCGCCGTGTGGGCGCTCGCCTGCCAGGCGGCGGAGCGCCGGCCGGAGGAGCGCACCGCCGCCACCCGCACCTGGTACGTCGTCAACCGGCGCCTCCTGGTCGACTCGGCGTTCGAGCACGGCGAGGCCCTGTCGCGCTGGCTCCGGGATCCGTCGTCGCTGCTCCGCGACTGGCCCGACGCGGGACCCGATCACGTCGCCACGCTCGAAGCGGTCGCCGTGGCGCTGCAAAGGGCCGCCGGGCTGCGGTCGGAGCACGGCCCGCTGCACGTCACCCGGCTCCGCGGCGGCGCGGACCTCGGGGTGCGCCCGCCGGAGCCGTCCCAGCCGGCGCTGGTGTTCGCCACGGTGCCGATGTTCGCGAGCCGCTGGCTGTTCCGGGGCTACGGGTCCAGCACGTCGATGCGCCCGGTCGACGCGGCGCTGGCGGGGATCGACAGCCTCGTGCTCCTGGACGAGGCCCACCTCGCACGACCGCTGGCCCGGCTCGCCGCGCCGCTGGCGGCCTGCGACGCCGGCGACCCGACCTGCCTTCTGCCGCCCGAGCGCGCCCGGCCCCACTTCGTTGCCCTGACCGCGACCGGCGAGGCCCACGGCGACCGCTTCGACCTGGACGGCGACGACCTCGCCCACCCGGAGATCCGCAAGCGGCTGCACGCGGCCAAACCCACGACGGTCCGAACCACCCCGAAGAAGAAGCTCGCCGCCGCGCCCGCCGGCGCGGCGCGCGAGGTCCTGGCCGGGTCCGCGGCGCCGACGAGCTGCGTGGTCTTCGCCAACACGCCGCAGACGGCGCGAGCCGTGTTCGACCTGCTGGGGCGGGAAGTGGGCGGCGAGGCGGAGCTGCACCTGCTGACCGGCCGCATGCGCGAGCGCGAGGCCCGGAC
>DATCLV010000001.1:0-8462 GCA_036563745.1 Acidimicrobiales bacterium
GTACTACTTCAACTGCCTGCCCCTCGACCCCGACGAGGACCTGTTCCTCATCATGGGCATGGGCCAGTACCCGAACCTGGGGGTGGCCGACGCGTTCGCGGTGGTCGTCCACGACGGCGTGCACCGGGTGGTGCGGGCGTCCCGGGCGCTGGGCCTCGACCGGATGGACACGACGGTCGGGCCGTTCTCGGTGGCGGTCATCCAGGGCCTCCAGGAGCTGCGGTGCCGGCTCGACGCCGCCGACACCGGCGACGCCACGACGCTGGCCTTCGACCTCACCTGGACCGGCGCCCAGCACCCGATCGAGGAGCCGCCGCACCGGGTGCGCGACGCGGTCGGCCGCATCTACCTCGACGCCTGCCGCATGGCGCAGATGGGCGGCTGGTCGGGGTCGATCACCGTCGGCGACCGCACGTGGGACGTGACGCCCGACGCCTGGTGGGGGTCCCGCGACCGGTCGTGGGGCATCCGGCCGTCCGGCGAGCCGGAGCCACCCGGCATCACCGCCCACCTGCCGGGCGACGGCTTCAACTGGCTGTACGCACCGGCCCGGTTCGAGGACCAGTCGGTGTTCGTGATCTGCCAGACCCGCAACGACGGCTCCCGCGTGCTGGAGGAGGCGGTGCGGGTGTGGCGGCGGCCCGACGGGGAGGGCGTCGAGCACCTCGGCCGACCGGAGTACGAGCTGACCTGGGACGACGACCACCGCTTCGTCGTCCACGCCGTGGTGCGGGCCGGGCGGCTCGAGCTGGACGTCCGCCCGTGGCGCCCGATCCACCTGGGCGTCGGCACCGGCTACGGCTTCGACGCCGAGTGGCGCAACGGCCGCTACGTCGGCGACCTCGTGGTGCAGGAGCGGGCGTGGGACCTGCGCACCGAGGAGGGGCGGGCGGCGATGTGGGGGATCGTCGACGCCGCCGCCACGTTCACGCTCGACGGCGCGGTCGGCCACGGCCTGTTCGAGTACCTGTTCCTCTGAGCCCGCCGGCGCCGGCCTGCCGCTGCCGGGCTCCTGACGCGCGCCTTACCACCTCGGCCTTCGACCCGAGCCGTCGCCGCGGAAACGTGCTACGGAAAGGGGGCGATGGATGTGCGCACGCTCACGGGCGAGGTGTGGGACAGCCTCGGGGTCAACGTCGACACGGACGGCGGCGACCTGAGCCACCTGACGATCACCGGGCCGGCGCACGTGCTGCCCTCGGTGTTCCCCGTGACCGCGGTGGCGACGGCCGGGGTGGCGCTGGCGACGCTGGCGGTCGCCCGCCTGGGTCGGGCCCGGGGCACGACCCCCGGGATGCCGCGGGTGGTGGTCGACAGCCGTCACGCGTCGCTGGCCTGCGCCAGCGAGCGCTACCTGTGCGCGCTCGACGCCGACCTCGGCGACATCTGGGACCCGATCGCCGGCAACTACGCCGCCGCCGACGGGTGGATCCGCCTGCACACGAACTTCCGGCGGCACCGCCGGGCGGCGCTCACGACGCTGGGGCTGGCGAAGGACGGGGACGGCACGGACGGCACGGACGACGCCGGTGGTGACGTGGACCGGTCGGCGGTCGCCGCCGCCGTGGCGCGGTGGAAGGCGGTCGAGCTGGAGGACGCGGTCGTCGCCGCCGGCGGCTGCGCCGCGGCCCTGCGCACCGTCGACGAGTGGCGCGCCACCGAGGCCGCGGCGACCGTGGCGGCGCAGCCGCTGATCGACCTGACCCGCCTCGCCGACGCCCCGCTGCCCAACCCGGCCGGCACCCCGCCGCGCAACCGGCCGCTGCAGGGCATCCGGGTGCTCGACCTCACCCGCGTGCTGGCGGGCCCGGTGGCGGGTCGCTTCCTGGCGGCCTACGGCGCCGACGTGCTGCGGGTCGACGAGCCGCCGGGCGAGGACGGCGCCGTGGTCGTGGCCGACACGACGGTCGGCAAGCGGGCCACGGCGCTCGACCTGCGCGACCCCGCCGGCCGCGAGCGGTTCGAGCAGCTGCTGGCGGCTGCGCACGTGGTGCTGTGCGCCTACCGGCCGGGGGCGCTGGCCGCGCTGGGCTACGGGCCCGACGAGCTGGCGGCGCAGCGCCCGGGCCTGGTGGTGGCGACGCTGTCGGCCTACGGCGACCAGGGCCCGTGGGGCGGGCGCCGGGGCTTCGACTCGGTGGTGCAGGTGGCGACCGGCATCGCCGACGAGTGCCGCCGGGCGACCGGCGCCGAGCGGCCGGGCGCGCTGCCGGTGCAGCTCCTCGACCACGTGACCGGCTACCTCACCGCCGCGGGCGTGGCGACCGCGCTCGCCCGCCGCTACACGGGCGGCGGCTCGTGGCGGGTGACGACCTCGCTGGCCCGGACGGCCACGTGGCTGCTCGACCTGCCGCGGGCAGGGGCGCTCGACCTGCCGCCGCTCCCGCCGACGCTGCCCGACGACCTCGCCGTCGACCTGCACGGCCCGCTCGGCCACACGCGGCACGTGGCGTGCCCGGGCGCGATCGTGGGCGCGGCCCCGGTGTGGCGGTCGGGCCCGGTGCCCCTCGGCGGCGACGACCCGTCCTGGCGCTGACCCCCGCCGAAACTGGGTGAACTTCGGGGGTAGAGCAACGCGAGATCACCCAATTTCGTGGGTCAGAGCAGCGCCCGCACCGCGTCGATCGTGTCGGCCTCGGAAGGGTCCTTGTCGGTGCGGTACCGCTTGACGCGGGCGAACCGCAGCGCCACGCCACCGGGGTAGCGGGTCGACACCTGCACGCCGTCCAGCGCGATCTCCACCACGAGCTCGGGCCGGACGAACACGACCCACTCGTCGCGCCCCTGCTCCTCGCCCACCGCGCGCGCCTGCAGCTCGGCGGTCTGCCAGGTGAGCAGCTCGTCGGTCAGGCCCTTGAACGTCTTGCCCACCATCACGAACTCGCCGGGCCGCTCGGGGTCGCGGGCGCCGAGGTGGAGGTTCGACAGCCAGCCCTGGCGCCGGCCGTGGCCCCACTCGGCGGCCAGCACCACCAGGTCGAGCGTCTTGACCGGCTTGACCTTCCGCCAGGCCCCGCCGCGCCGGCCGGCGTCGTAGGCGGAGCCGGCGGCCTTCACCATCACGCCCTCGTGGCCGGCGGCCAGCGCCTCCTCCAGCACGGCCTCCGCCACCGCCACGTCGTCGGTCACCTGGCCGGGGATGCGGTGGGCGCCCGCGATCTCGTCGAGCCGGGCCAGCCGCTCGACGAGGGGGAGGTCGAGGAGGTCCTCGCCGTCGAGGTGGAGGATGTCGAAGAAGCGGGCGTCGAGGCCGCCGCCGTCGAGGTCGGCGCGGGTGAGGTCGCCGGGGTCGACGGCGGGGCCGTCGGGCAGGACGGCGGGCTCGACGGACGCCGGGTCGTCGGGGTCGAGCGGCGCCGCCCTGGTGCCCCGGCCCCGCCGCCCGAAGCGCGCCATCGTGTGCTGGAAGCGGTCCGGGCGCTCGCCGTCCTCGTCGCCCCACCCGATGGCCTCCCCGTCGAGCACCACCTGCTCGACCGGCAGCGACCGGGCCAGGGCGACGATGCCCCCGAGCCGCGCGGTGACGTCGTTGAGGTTGCGGGTGTAGATGCGGACGTCGTCGCCCCGCCGGTGGACCTGCACGCGGGCGCCGTCGAGCTTCCACTCCACCGAGGCCGGCCCGTCGACCAGGGTCAGGGCGTCGGCCACGCTCTCGGCGCTCTGGGCCAGCATCGGCTGCACCGGTCGCAGCAGCGCCAGGCGGACGGCGGCGAGCCCGGCCTCGCCCTCGCGGCGGGCGATGACCGCAACGCGGGGGAGGTCGCCGGCCAGCATGGCGGCCCGGCGGACGGCGGCGAGCGGCACGTCGGCGGCCTTGGCGACGGCGTCGGTGACGACCCCGGCGAGGGCGCCCTGGCGCAGCTCGCCGGCGATGATCCGGGTGAGGAAGTGCTGCTCGGCGGCGGTGGCGCGGCCGTAGAGCCCGGTGAGGACCTGGTCCTTCGCGGCCTGCGAGCCGGGGCCGCTGATGCCGGCCAGCTCGGTGAAGGCCCGGTCGACGTCGAGGACCTGCAGCTGCGGGGCGTCGTCGGGGACGGGCGGCACGTCGAGCCTGGCGACGGTCCGCCAGCCGACGCCGATCCGGCCCTGGAGGGGCTCGCCGGTGAGGTCGGCGACGGCGACCGGCACCTCGTCGTCGTCGAGCCGGCGCAGCAGGTCGGCGATGGTGGCGATCTTGCGGGACCGGGCCCTCGTGGCCGCCACCTCGTCGGACGCAGCCACGACCTCGGCGAAGAGCGTCATGCGGCGACGAAGCTACCCGCCGAGGCGCCGGCTCGACCCGGCACGACGCCGACACGACCTCGGCACTCCGCCGGCACGACCTCGGCGCGGTGGCGGCCGGGCGACCACGGGCGGGGGCGGGTTGGCCGGAGGCACCACGGGCCGGGGCAGACTCACCCCCGTGGACTTCGCGACGATGATGGACCTCGAGCCGCGCGGCATCGACGCCTGGGTGGGCGTCGGTCCCCGCTACCCCTGGGGCGGGTTGTACGGCGGGCAGATCGTCGCCCAGGCGCTGCGGGCGGCGGCCAACACCGTCGACCCGCGGTACCGGCCGCAGTCGCTCCACGCCTACTTCATCCGCCGCGGCGACCACACGCAGCCGATCCGCTTCGAGGTCGACCGGGTGCGGGACGGCGGGTCGTTCGTGACCCGGGCGGTGGTGGCGCGCCAGTCGATGGGGGCGATCCTCAACATGTCGGCGTCGTTCCAGGTGGCCGAGGCCGGGGCCGAGGTGCAGGCCGTGGCGCTGCCCGACGACGTGCCGCCGCCGGAGAAGCTGACCTCCGACGGGTGGAGCCCGATCTTCGACCGCCGCATCGCACCCCACGTCGTGCGGGGCCGGGTCGACGGCTGGCTGCAGGTGCGGGAGCCGATCGGCGAGGACCCGGTGCTGCAGGCGTGCGCGCTGGCCTACCTGTCGGACGACCTGCCCACGGACGCCGTCGTGTCGCTGCACCCGGCGCGGGTCGACCCGGAGCAGTTCCACACCCGGTTCTTCAACGCCAGCCTCGACCACGCCATCTGGTTCCACCGCCCGTTCGACGCCGCCCGCTGGATGGCCCAGTCGTTCACGTGCCGGGGGCTGATGGGCTCCCGCGGCCTGAGCCAGGGCCACGTCTTCACCGAGGACGGGATCCACGTCGCGAGCGTCACGCAGGAGGTCCTGGTCCGCGACGCCCGCTGAAAGCCCCGAGCGTTGCGGGCAGGTGCGTCAGAGGCTCGCCAAGATGAGGTCCCAGTGCGTGAACGGCAAGTAGTGCCCCGCTCGTGGGACGACCCGTAGCGACGCCCCCGCCAGCCGCCCCGCGTACCACTCGCCGAACACCGGCGGCGTCACCTGGTCGTCCTCGCCGTACCACAGCGTCACCGGCACCGTGACGGCAGCGAGGTCGACGTCCCACGGCCGCACCTGGGCGACGACGTCGGCTTCGACCCCGGCCAGCCCGTCGCGCACCGCCGCCACCAGCGAGTCGGCCATCCGGTCGACCGCCCCCTGCACCGCCGCCAGCCGCGCCTGCTCCGCCGGTCCCCGGGCCTCGGCCTGGACCTCGAGCGCCAGGGCGTGGTCGCAGCCCGCGGGCGCCAGCATCGGGGCGACCTCGGCCGCCAGCTCGGCGGCATCGACCCCCTCGGCCATCTCGACCAGCGCCACCCGGTGCTCGGCGGCGGCCGCGACGGCCGGGTCGGCGTAGGCCTCGACCGGCACGACCCCGCCCACCAGGTGCAGCGCCGTGGCCCGCCCGGACGCGGCCACCTCCAGCCCGGCCCGGGCCCCGCCCGACCAGGCGACGACCGTCACCGCGTCGAGCCCCAGGTCGTCGAGCAGCGCCGTCACCCGGGGCAGGAACCGCCCCGGCGCCGAGCCGCCGTAGCCGGGCCGGTCGACCGCGAGGAGCCGGACCCCGGCCGCGGCGGCGAGCCCGTCGTCGGGGTGGCGGGCGAGGCGGCAGTCGGGGGTGCCGTGCAGGTACACGACCGGTCGCCCGCCGGGATCGCCCACGTCATCGAAGCCGAGCACCCGGCCGAACGTACACTGGCGCCCCGGCGGTACCGGTCGAACCCGCCTCACCAAAACCGGAGGGCAACCCATGTCTGAGATCGACGCCGCGGCACCGCCGCGCGCCGTCACCACCACCGTCGCGGCCACCGTGCCCCGGCTGGCCGTCGTGGTGGTCGGGGCCTACGTCGGGGCCCAGGTGGTGGCCGACGTCACCAGCCTCAAGATCGGCACGGCCTTCGGCCGGGCGGTCGACATGGGGACCTGGGTGTACCCGGTCACGTTCACCCTGCGCGACCTGGCCCACAAGCTGCTGGGGAAGCGGGCGGCCCGCACCCTGGTGGTGACCGCGGCCGGCGTGAACCTGGCCATGGCCGCCTACCTCCAGTGGGTGGCCCGCCAGCCGAGCGACGCGAGCTACCCGCTCGACGAGGAGTTCCGGGCCGTGCTGGGCCCGGTGTGGCGGATCGTCGTGGCGTCGATCCTCGCCGAGCTGATCAGCGAGCTGATCGACACCGAGGTGTACCACTGGTTCGTCCGCCGGGTGACGACCCGCCACCAGTGGGCCCGGGTGGCGGTGTCGAACGCCGTGTCGGTCCCGATCGACAACGCGGTGTTCGTCGTCGGCGCCTTCGGGGCGCTGCCGCTGCTGGGCGACCACGCCCTCACGCTGCCGTGGAGCGACGTGGCCGACATCTTCGTGGTGAACCTCACCGTGAAGGCGGCCGTGTCGGCGCTGAGCCTGCCGCTGATCTACCTGTCGCCGGACCGGGACTGGTCGGCCGACCCCGACGACGCCTGATCCGCGGTGGCCGAGCCGCCGTCGCTCGCCGGCGGGCGGGACGCCCGGGCCGGCGGCTCGGAGGGTGGCTCGGACGGCGGTGGCACCCGACCCACCCCGTACAGGCAGGCGTCGACGTACTGCTCGATGAACGCGTCGTCGGACCACGGCAGCGACGGCTTGCTGATCATCAGCGCCGTGAGCCCGTGCACCCGCGCCCAGAAGCCGAGGGTCGTGGCGAGCGCGTCGTCGTACTCCGGGCGCAGCGCCCCGATGTCGATGCAGGCCTGCACGTTGGCGACCACGTCGCGGAAGGTCCGCGACTCGCGGATCCACCCGTCCTGCGCCTCGGCCGGCCCCTTGTCGGGCCGGACCATGAACATCACCCGGTAGGGCTCGGGGTTCTGCCGGCCGAACTCGATGTAGGCCCGGCCCCGGGCCCGCAGCGCGGCCATCGGGTCGTCGAGGCCCTCGACCGCCGCGTCGATCTCGGCGTCGAGCTGGGCGAAGTAGCGGGCGCAGACCTCGAAGATCAGCGTGGTCTTGTCGGGGAAGTGCCGGTAGATCGACGGCGGCGTCACGCCGACCGCGTCGGCCACGGCCCGGATCGACACCGCCTCCGCCGACCCGGTGCGCAGCAGCAGCTTCTCGGTGGCGACGAGGATCTCGTCGCGCAGTCGTGGCCCCTCGCCCTTGCGGGCCCGGGACCGGGTCCGGCGCGCGCCGCCCGCCGGAGGCGCGGTGGCCTCCGGCGGGGCGGCTGCGGAACGACGTCGGCGGGAGGTGGGCATCGGGTGGTGGTGCCGATGCCGCGGGGGTCGCATCTAGGACACGACCACGGGGTCGGGCTTGGCGTCGGCCTGCCCATTCTCGCGCCCCCGGAGGGCGTCGAGACGATCCAGCTCGTCGAGGTCGACGTGCTCCGAGATGCCGAACCGCCGGTGGAAGCGGCGCAACGGTCCGGGCGCCCACCAGTTCCACTCGCCGGCCAGGCGCATGAACGCCGGCACCAGCGTGCCCCGGATCACGAAGGCGTCGAGCAGCACCGCCAGCGTGAGGCCGACGCCGAACAGCTTCATGAAGCTGACGCCGCCGGTGGCGAAGGCGATGAACACCACGGCGATGAGCACGGCGGCGGCGGTGACGATCCGCCCGGTCCGCTCCAGGCCCACGGCGACCGACGAGGTGTTGGATGCGCCGCGGTCGTGCTCCTCCTTGATCCGGGACAGCAGGAACACCTCGTAGTCCATCGACAGCCCGAAGGCCACGCAGAACATGAGGATCGGCATGGCGGCGGCGAGCCCGCCGGTGGCCGTGAAGTCGAGCAGGCCCGACAGGTGACCGTCCTGGAAGACCCACACCATGGCCCCGAAGGTGGCGGTGAGGCTGAGGAGGTTCAGCACCAGCGCCTTCAGCGGGATGAGCACGCTGCCGAACATGAGGAACAGCAGCACCACGGTGATCAGGCCGATGATCGCCAGCGCCAGCGGCAGCCGCTCGAAGAGGGCGTCGTTGGAGTCGACGAGCTCGGCGCCGAGGCCGGTGACGACCACCTCGTCGAAGGGAGCGTCGAGGTCGCGGACGGCGTGGACCAGGTCCTCGCCGACGTCGGACATCGGCTCGACGGCCGGGACGACCGACAGGTACGTGCCGTCGTCGGTGCTGAAGCCGGCGTAGCGG
>DATCLV010000003.1:0-1853 GCA_036563745.1 Acidimicrobiales bacterium
CGTCCCGCCCCGCGCCCCCCGCCCGCAGCGCCCCGCCCGCACCGCCTCGGGCTCGCGGGCGGTGACCGGTCTCCGGCCCCGGGTGGCGCGGGCCAGCCGCATCCTCGTCGAGGGCATCCACGACGCCGAGCTGGTCGAGAAGGTGTGGGGCGACGACCTGCGCGTCGAGGGCGTCGTCGTCGAGCAGCTGGAGGGCGTGGACCACCTCGACCGGGTGGTCGCCGACTTCCGCCCCGGGCCCGGCCGCCGTCTCGGCGTCCTGCTCGACCACCTGGTCGACGGATCGAAGGAGGCCCGGCTGGCCGCGGCCGTGCGCCACCCCCACGTGCTGGTCACCGGCACGCCGTTCGTGGACGTCTGGCAGGCGGTGCGCCCGAGGGCGGCGGGCATCGACGCCTGGCCCGAGGTCCCCCCGGGCGAGCCGTGGAAGGAGGGCGTGCTCGCCCGGCTCGGCGTCCGGGCCACGCCCGGCGAGTTCTGGCGCACCCTGCTCGGCCGCGTCACCAGCTACGCCGACCTGGAGCCGGCCCTGGTGGGGGCCGTCGAGCAGCTCATCGACTTCGTCACCGCCCCCGAGGGCTGAGCCAGGTCGCAGACGTCCAAGCCGGGGGCGACGGCCGCCCGTAGCCTGCCGGCCATGACGACGACGGGATCGGCGGCCGGCGCGGCGCCCACGGGGCCGGCGCCGCCGGAGGAGACGGCCGAGGTGATCGGCGGGCTGCTGTTCGGGTTCTTCCCCGCCCAGGTCCTGCACGTGGCCGCGGCGTTCGACCTGGTCGACCACCTCGCCGACGGACCGCGCACGGTCGACGACCTCGCCCGCGTCACGGGCACCCACGCCCCATCGCTGCACCGGGTGCTGCGGGCGCTCGCCTGCTTCGAGGTGCTCGACGAGGTGGCGCCCGGCACCTACGGGCGCGGCCGGCACGCGGGCGCCCTCGCGTCCGACGGACCCGCCTCGATGCTGCACCTCGTTCGCCTCTTCGCGGGGCGCGACGTGTGGCGGTCGTGGGGCGAGCTGGTCGAGACGGTCCGCACGGGCGTGCCGGCCTGGGACCTCGTGACCGGGACCTCGGCCTTCGAGGGCCTGGCGGCCGACCCCGAGCTGCAGGCCAACTTCAACCGGGCCATGGCCGAGGGCACGCGCCGCGCGGCGCCCGGCATCGCCGCCGCGGGCGGGTTCGAGCGGTTCTCGTCGGTCGTCGACGTCGGCGGCGGGGACGGCACGCTGCTCGCCGCGGTGCTGGCCGCCCACCCCCACCTCCGGGGCACCGTGTTCGACACGCCCGACGGGGCGCGCGAGGCGGACCGGACGCTGGCGGACGCGGGGGTGGGCGACCGGGCGACGGTGGCGACCGGCGACTTCTTCGAGGCCGTGCCGACGGGCGCGGACGCCTACCTGGTCAAGAGCGTCGTCCACGACTGGGACGACGAGCGGGCCACCCTGCTGCTGCGCCGGGTGTGCGAGGCGGCGGGCGAGGGCGGAGCGCTGCTGGTGGTCGAGCCGCTGATGCCGCCCACCCTGGCGGGGCGCCCGGACGCCCTGGCGATGGTGATGAGCGACGTCAACATGCTCGTGTGGACCACGGGCCGGGCCCGCACGGAGGCGGAGCTGCGGGGGCTGCTCGACGCCGCCGGCTTCGAGGTCCGGTCGGTGACGCCGGCGCCGAGGTCGACCTACAGCGTCGTCGAGGCCGTCCCCCGGCCGGGCGCCTGACCGGCGGCGGCCCGCAGCGCCCGCTCGAGCAGGGCGGCGTCGCCCAAGCGCCGCTTCAGCTCGCGCTCCAGCCCGGCGATCGGGTGCAGGTTCTGCGGGGCGCGGGGATCGTTGTGGGGCTGGCTGGCGAACCGCG
>DATCLV010000004.1:0-9864 GCA_036563745.1 Acidimicrobiales bacterium
GGCGAGCAGATGGCCCTGCTCACCGAGGTGGTCGAGGGCCTCCGCATCGACGACCCCACCGAGCGGACCCGCGTCCTCCAGGCGGTGTCCGAGGTGCTCGCCGCCATCAACCGGGCCCGGGCCGCCGCCGACGGTCGCCGCCACGAGCTGGCCACCACCGAGTCGGCCGCCGAGTTCTCCGCCGAGATCGCGCTCCTGGCCGAGGCCGTGTCGGGTGCCCTCGCCCTCGCCACCACCCCCGAGGCCTGCGACGACCAGCTGTCGCGCCTGCTCGCCCGGGTGGAGGCGCTGGAGGCCCGGTTCGGCGAGTCCGACGAGCACCTCGAGGTCCTCGCCACCCGCCGCGACGACATCTACGAGGCGTTCAGCACCCGCAAGCAGGCGATCCTCGACGAGCGGCAGCGCCACGCCGACCGGCTGGTCGCCAACGCCGAGCGGGTCCTCGAGACGATCGGGCGCCGCGTCGCCCAGCTCGGCGGGCCCGACGAGGTGAACGCCTACTTCGTCGCCGACCCGATGGTCGACCGCCTGCGCGACGTCGTCGCCCGGCTGCGCGACGTCGGCGACGGCGTGCGGGCCGACGAGATCGAGGGCCGCCTCGTCGCCGCCCGGCAGGAGGCCGGCCGGGTCCTGCGCGACCGGCAGGACCTGTACGAGGACGGCGCCGAGGTCATCCGCCTCGGGAACCACCGGTTCACGGTCAACACGCAACCGGTCGACCTGTCGATCGTGCCCCGCCAGGGGCGCCTCGACCTCGCTGTCACCGGCACCGACTTCCGGGAGCGCCTCGACGACGACCCCCGCTACCGCGACGCGCTCGCCGGCAGCGAGCCGTACTGGGAGCAGAGCCTGGTGTCGGAGACGCCGGCGATCTACCGGGGCGAGTACCTGGCCACCGCCATGCTGGCCGACGCGGAGGCCGGCGCCGGCGGGCTGACCGTCGCGGGCCTGGCGGCCGCGGCGGCCCAGGGCGACGGGGCGCTGCTGGAGGAGGTCCGGCGCTACGCGGCGGCCCGGTACGACGAGGGGTACGAGCGCGGGGTCCACGACCACGACGCGGCGCTGATCCTCCACCAGCTCGTGGTCGCCTACCAGACCGCCGACCTGCTGCGCTGGCCCCCGCGCGCCCGCGCCCTGGCCTGCCTGTTCTGGTCGCTCGACGAGGGCGACGGCGGGAGTCCCGGCGGTGCCGTCGGGCCCGGTGCCGCCGGGCCCGGTGTCGCCGGCGGTGTCGGTCGGTCGGCTGCTGCCGGCGGTGCCGTCGCCGTCGGGTCGGGCGGTGCCGGTGGTGGCGGTGATGCCGGTGGCACGGGGGGCGAGACATCGGCTGCGGCCGGGCCCGGCGGGTCCGGGAAGACCCGCAGGTCGGCCGCGGCCGCCGCGGTCGGTGACGGCGCGGTCGTCGCTGGTCGGCGGGCCGCCTGGCAGGCCCGGGCCCGCAGCCTGGCCAAGGTGCGGGAGGCGTTCGGTCCCACCGACGCCCTGGACCGCCTCCGGGACGAGATCGCCGAGGCCCTGACCACCACGCTGTCCGGCCCCGAGCCGGGGGCGGGCATCGACGTCCACGCCGACGACGCCCGCAGCGCCGGTGCCTACCTGGTCGAGGAGCTCGCCCAGCCGACGCTCGAGTTCGCCACCAGCGCCCAGGCGGTGGCCCTCCGGGACGCCCTGTTCGCCCACCTCGGTCCGGCGGCGCAGCGCCGCGCGTTCCTCGCCGACCTCGCCGCGCTGCCGACGCTCGGCGCCCGCTGGGACCTCGCCCAGGCCTGGCTGCGGGGGCTGCTCGACGCCACCGACGACCCGGAGGTCGCCGCGCTCGCCCCCGACGTCGACGAGGCCGCCGCGCTGCTGCTCACCGAGGGCACTGGCCTGCCGCGGACGACGTCGTCGGCGCTCCGGACCGTCACCGTCACCGGGCTCGCCGGGCAGCACCCCCGCATCGAGGGCGGCGCCCTGACCCTCCGGCTCGACGAGATCCTCGACCGCACCGGCCGCTACCGCCACGACCACGTCCCCGGGTTCCGGCGCTGGATCCAGACCCGGGAGCGGGTGCTCGACGAGGCCCGCCGCCACCTGCGGATCGGCGAGCTGCGGCCCAAGGTGATGTCGGCGTTCGTGCGGAACCACCTGGTCGACCAGGTGTACCTGCCGCTGATCGGCGGCAACCTCGCCCGCCAGCTGGGCGCGGCGGGGGAGGGGCGCCGCAGCGACCAGATGGGCCTGCTGCTGCTGGTGTCGCCGCCCGGTTACGGCAAGACGACGCTGATGGAGTACGTCGCCAGCCGGCTGGGCCTCGTGTTCGTCAAGGTGAACGGGCCGGCGCTGGGCACCGGCGTGACGTCGGTCGACCCCGACGAGGCCCCCAACGCCACCGCCCGCCAGGAGGTCGAGAAGATCGACTTCGCCCTGGAGATGGGCAACAACGTGCTGCTCTACCTGGACGACATCCAGCACACGAGCCCGGAGCTGCTGCAGAAGTTCATCTCGCTGTGCGACGCCCAGCGCCGGATGGAGGGCGTGTGGCGGGGGCGGACCCGCACCTACGACCTGCGGGGCAAGCGCTTCGCGATGGTGATGGCCGGCAACCCGTACACCGAGTCGGGCCACCGGTTCCGGGTACCGGACATGCTGGCCAACCGGGCCGACGTGTACAACCTCGGCGACGTGCTGGCCGGCCGGGAGGACCTGTTCGCGCTCAGCTACGTCGAGAACGCGCTGACCTCGCACCCGGTGCTGGCGCCGCTCGCCGGCCGGGATCTGGCCGACGTCCCGCTGCTGCTGCGCATGGCGGGCGGCGAGGACCTGCCCGCCGACCGGCTGCGCCACACGTACTCGTCGGTGGAGCTGGACGAGGTCCTGGCGGTGCTGCGGATCGTCCGGTCGCTGCAGGCGGTGGTGATGAAGGTGAACGCCGCGTACATCGCCTCGGCCGGCCAGGACGACGCGTTCCGCACCGAGCCGCCGTTCCTCCTGCAGGGCAGCTACCGGAACATGAACAAGCTGGTGGAGCGGGTGGTCCCGGGGATGAGCCACGACGAGGTGGAGGCGGTCGTCGACGACCACTACCGCTCGGAGGCCCAGACCCTCACCAGCGGTGCGGAGCACAACCTGTTGAAGCTGGCCGAGCTCCGCGGTCGCCTGACCGGGGCCGACGCCGAGCGGTGGGCCGAGGTCAAGCGCACCTTCACCCGCCGCCAGACGCTCGGCGCCCCCGACGACGACCCGATGGCCAAGGTCGCCGCCCAGCTCTCGATCATCGCCGACCACCTCTCCACCCTCCGCCCCCGGTGACACCGGGAGCCGGGGCGAGGGGAGCGGTCATGCGTCGCTCAGGTTCGGGTCTTCGGGCGCCGGGCGACGAGCATGCCCGCGTCCTTGGCCAGCTCGAAGGCGGGAACCGAACCTGCCCCCGAAATGGGGAGATCGCTCCCCATTTCGGGGGCAGGTTCGATGAGGGTTGACCCCGGCAGCTTCGAAGGCTCGGGGGCTTCTCTCTCTCGGCACCCCTCCCTGGTATCGGGTTCGGTGGCGACGCAGGGAGCAACGGCTCCGGTCCAGGACGGTGAACTGGGCCAGTACTCCGTTCCACATCTGGGCGGCGAAGGAGTGGGGGTTCGACGGCAGCGGGCCGGGGTTCGTCACTCAACGGCGGACGCCCGTTCGAGGGTCGCCATGTCCAGTGCCTCGATCTCTTGGACGATCGGGGGGTTGTGGTTGCTGGGCAGGTACATGGTGACGTCGGCACGGCCCTCATCCGGCGTCACCAGCCCGGTGGACGAGACGATCCGGTACCAGCCCTGCTCTTCGCCGGCCCGGTCTTGGCTCCAGCCGAGACTCCGAGCCTCTGCGGCCTTGTGGCGCAGGTAGAACACCGTGGGCTCTCCAGCCTCCAGCGGCTGCAGCCGCTCGATCACCGGCGGCGCCGCTGAGGTCGGCGTCGTGGACTCCACGCTCTCCTCGGACGCGGCGACGGGCTGTGCGTCGTCAGGTGATGAACCACAAGCGACGAGAGAAGCCACCGCTGCGACAGCAGCGCCGACCCGTCCGGCCGTGGGGGCGGAGGTGGTTGTGCGCATCGGTGCCGAACCTCAGTGCAGCGCGTTGACGTGGTCGACGTCGTGCTGATGGATATGCCCTGCTCAGGGCCATGAGAAAGGCCCTCCTGGAGGCTGGTGGAGCGTCCTGGAGGGCCTTGGTGGAGCTGGGGGGAATCGAACCCCCGTCCGTCAAGTGAGAGAAGTCCGCGCTACGACCATTCCCGAGATCTACCGCTCTACGGCTGCGGCACCGCCGGGTCGGTGGGCCTCGCGAGGAGGCCGCCGCCAGGTCTTTCCCTGGAGCCAGCGGTCTTTCCCGCCGTCAGTGGTCTTTCCCACCGTCAACCACCGCTTCTGTTGCCGGGCTGCGGTGATCAGGCCCCGCGTGCCCCGTGGGGTCGCTGGGTGCTCTCGTCACCTAGGGACTAGGCGGCGAGGGCAAACTGCGTGTCATCGGCAGTTGATGTTGGTGCGCCGTTTAAGGAGTCTGCGCAACTCCGGTCGCACGATCCGACTCCCGGTCTCGACGTCGAAACCGATCAGCCCCGTGTGCACCTGACGTTGTCAATGAGCCCCACCAGACTACCGGCCTCCGACCGCGCCCCCCGCCTGCTTTAGGCTGCCCTCCCCATGGCCGACGATCGCGGATGGGACGGGCGGGTGGGGCAGCGCCTGGCCGACATCCGGGCCGCCGGTCGCTGGCGGCAGCCCCGCACGTTCGACGCAGCCGACGCCGTCGCCGGGCGGGTCGAGGGCCGCTCGGTGGTCTCGTTCGCGTCCAACGACTACCTCGGCCTGTCCCACCACCCCCAGGTGGTGGCCGCCGCCCACGAGGCGCTCGACCGGTGGGGCGCCGGCGCCGGAGCCGCCCGCCTGATCGTGGGGTCGCGCCCCGTCCACGACGAGCTGGAGGCGGCGCTCGCCGCCTGGAAGGGAACCGAGGACGCCGTCCTGTTCCCGACCGGGTTCGCCGCCAACCTCGGCGTCCTCGCCACGCTCGGCACCGCCGGCGTGACCGTCCTGTCCGACGAGCTCAACCACGCCTCGATCATCGACGGCTGCCGCCTCGCCCGGGCCGACGTGCGGGTGTACCGCCACGCCGACCTCGACCACCTCGCCAAGCTGCTCGCCGACGCCGCCGGCCCGGCCCTCGTCGTCACCGACACCGTCTTCTCCATGGACGGCGACGCCGTCGACCTGCCCGCCCTCGTCGACCTCGTCGCCGCCCACGACGCCCTGCTCGTGCTCGACGAGGCCCACGCCGTCCTCGGGCCCGAGCTCCCGACGCCCGCGGCAGCGGGAGGCACCGGCCAGGTCCCGGTCCTCCGGGTCGGCACCCTGTCCAAGACCCTCGGCTCGCTCGGCGGGTTCGTCGCCGCCCCGAAGATCTACGCCGACCTGCTCCGCAACGCCGCCCGCCCCTACATCTTCACCACCGCGTCGACCCCGGCCGACATGGCCGCCGCGCTCGCCGCCGTCCGGATCGTCACCTCGCCCGAGGGCGACGCGCTCCGGGCGACGCTCCGCCGCCACGTCGACCGGCTCCGCCCTGGGCACCCGTCGCCGATCATCCCGGTGGTGCTGGGCGACGAGGCCACCGCCGTCGCCGCCGCCCGCGAGCTCGAGGAGCAGGGCCTGCTGGTCCCCGCCATCCGCCCGCCGACGGTCCCGCCCGGCACGTGCCGCCTGCGGGTGGCGCTGTCGGCCGCCCACACCGACGACCAGGTCGAGCGCCTCGCCGCCGCCCTCGCCGCCCCCGGCCCGCTCGACGCCCTCGGCCCCGACCCGGGGGCGCACCCGTGACCGCCCGCCCCGACCAGGTCGTGCTGGTGGTCGGCACCGGTACCGAGGTGGGCAAGACCTGGGTCGCCTGCCGCCTGGCGGTGGCGCTCCGCGACCGGGACGTGACCGTGGCGGCCCGCAAGCCGGTGATGTCCTACGACCCCGACGACGACCCCACCACCAGCGACGCCGTCCTGCTCGCCCGCGCCACCGACGAGACCCCCGAGGCCGTCTGCGCGCCCCACCGCTGGTACCCGGTGGCGATGGCGCCCCCGATGGCCGCCGAGGCGCTCGACCGGCCCGTCTTCACCGTGGAGGAGCTGGCGAGCGAGATCGTGTGGCCGGCCGGCATCCAGGTGGGCCTCGTCGAGGCGGCCGGCGGGGTCCTGTCGCCCCTGGCCGACGACGGCGACGCCGTGACCCTGGCCGACCACCTCGACCCCGACCTCGTCGTCCTGGTCGCCGACGCCGGCCTGGGCACGATCAACGCCGTCCGCCTGGCCGCCGGGGTGCTCGACGGCTGGTCGCTCACCGTCGTCCTCAACCGCTACGACCCCCTCGACGACGTGCACCGCCGCAACCGGGCCTGGCTGACCGAGCGCGACCGGTTCGACGTGGTGATCTCCGCCGAGCAGATCGTCCCGATCCTCGGCTGGAGCTGAGCCCTCGCCGCGGTCGTCGACCCGCCTGGGCGGGTAACTCGGCGGCTCGCCCCTCGGCGGGACCTCGGCGTCCGGCGACGTCGACTCGGTGACCTCGACTTGGTGCCGTCGCCCCAGCACCGGGGCTGGCGACCTGCAGTGGCTCGACGCTGTCCGGTCCACGACGGACGGCATCGACCCGCTGGGGCCAACCGACCGGCGGCGGTGACCGGGGCGGTGCCCCCGGGATCTGGGCGAGTCGGCCGCCCCGGGGTCGACCCCGGCGACAGCAGACCCGGGGGTTACGAGGGGCGGGTGCCGCGGCGGGCGGTGGCCATGGCGCGGGCGGCGTCGCGGGCCGCGTCGCGCTCGGCGATCACCTGGCGCTTGTCGTAGGTCCTGCGGCCCCGGGCCAGGGCCAGGTCGACCTTCACCCGCCCGTCCTTGAAGTACAGCGACAGCGGCACCAGCGTCAGCCGCTGCTCGTCGACCTTCGCCCGCAGCCGCTCGATCTCCTCCTTGTGGAGCAGGAGCTTGCGGGGCCGCTCGGGGTCGTGGCCGCTGTGGGCCTGCGAGCGCTCGTACGGGGCGATGTGGAGGGAGTGGAGCCACACCTCGCCGCCGTCGATCCGGGCGAAGGCGTCGCCCATCTGCACGTGCCCGAGGCGCAGCGACTTCACCTCGCTCCCGCGCAGCACGACGCCGGCCTCGACGTTCTCGAGGACCTCGTAGTTGCGGCGTGCTCTCCGGTTGGAGGCCACCAACTTGGTACCGGTGGTTCGGGCCATGGCAGACGGGTGAGCGTACCGCTGGGCTACGGTCCGGCCATGGCCGATTCCGCCGAGACCCCCGCCGTCGAGGCGGACGAGCCCGTCGTCATCGACGACCACGGCCGGCCCGAACCGCCCATCGACGCCGGCGAGGTCGCCACCCTGCTCGGCTTCCTCGACTACCAGCGGGCCACGCTGCGCTGGAAGTGCGAGGGCGTCGGGACCGTCGGCTTCCGGGCCACCACCGCCGCCACGACGATGACGCTCGGCGGGCTGCTCTCCCACATGGCCTGGGTGGAGGACCACTGGTTCTCCCGGAACCTGCACGCGAACGACCCCGCGCCGCCGTGGAACGCCGTCGACTGGAAGGCGAACCCCGACTGGGAGTGGGAGACCGCCGCCGACCGTGCCCCCGACCACCTGCGGGAGCTGTGGGAGGGCGCCGTCGAGCGGTCGCGCGCCCTGGTGGCCGAGGCCCTGGCCGAGGGGCAGGGGTTGGACTTCCAGGCCCGGCGCACGTGGCCCGACGGACGCAGCCCCAACCTGCGGTGGATCGTGACGCACATGATCGAGGAGTACGCGCGCCACAACGGTCACGCCGACCTGCTCCGCGAGGCGATCGACGGCGCCACCGGCGAGTGACCCCGACGCCTGACGACGCCGTCGTCCCAGGGGGCGTGGGTGGGCGAAGCGGCAGGCCCTAACCTGCCCGGCGTGCTGACGTTGTCGAACCTGGTCTGGCAGCAGATGGTGGGCCACGCCTACGACGGGCTGCCCGACGAGGCGTGCGGGCTGTTCGCCGCCGAGCCGGGGACGAGCCTGGTGCGGGTGTTCTACCCGTGCCGCAACGCGGCCGAGTCGAGCCGGGTCTACACCGTCGACCCCAAGGACCACCTGGCCGCCGACCGCGACGCCGAGTCCCGGGGCCTGGAGATCGTCGGCGTCATGCACAGCCACACCCACACCGACGCCTACCCGTCGCCCACCGACGTCGCCCAGGCGCCGGACCCCACCTGGCACTACGTCATCGTGTCGCTCCGCCACGAGGCGCCGGTCCTCCGCTCCTACCGGATCGTCGACGGCACGATCACCGAGGAGCCGGTGGCGCTGGCGGTGCCGTAGGCCCGCACGACCCCGCCGCCGCGCCGCCCCACGGCCGCCCCGCGACCGGAGAACCGCGCCTCGCACTTACGGCACCGGCGCCCTGGCCGGTTAGCATTCCTGACAGGATCGATCGGGAATCGCCCGGTCTCCGCCCCGAGCCCCGAGACCCGAGCCGCCCATGCCTGTCGCAGCCTCCGTCCTCGACCTCATCGGCAACACGCCGATGGTCGACGTCAGCCCGCTCAGCCCCAACCCGGCGGTCCGGATCGTGGCCAAGCTGGAGGGGCAGAACCCGGCCGGGTCGGTGAAGGACCGCATCGCCAAGGCGATGATCCTCGCCGCCGAGGCCGACGGCACGCTGCGCCCGGGGAAGACGATCATCGAGCCGTCCTCCGGCAACACCGGCATCGCCCTGGCGATGATCGCCAGGATGCGGGGCTACCCGATCCGGATCGTGATGCCGGAGAACGTCTCCGAGGAGCGCCGCCAGGCCCTGGAGGTGTGGGGCGCCGAGATCGTCCTCACGCCGGGAGAGGAGGGGTCGAACGGGGCGGTCCGCCGGGCCCAGGCCATGGCCGACGAGCACCCCGAGTGGGTCTTCCTCTACCAGTACGCCAACGAGGCCAACCCCCGGGCCCACTACGAGGGCACCGGCCCGGAGATCCTCCGCGACTGCCCGGACCTCACCCACTTCGTCGCCGGCCTCGGCACCAGCGGCACGCTCATGGGCGTCGGCCGCTACCTGAAGGAGCAGAACCCCGCCATCAAGGTGGTGGCGATCGAGCCGCCGCTCGGGGAGCGGGTCGAGGGGCTCCGCAACCTCGACGAGGGCTACATCCCGCCGGTCTACGAGAAGTGGGGCGGGCCCGACCTGCTCGACCGCAAGCGCATCGTGCGGCCCCGCGAGTCGATCGAGTGGACCCGCCGCCTCACCGAGGTGGGCGTCTTCTCCGGCATTTCGGGCGGGGCGGCGCTGGCGGGGGCGGCCAAGGTCGCCACCGAGATCGACCGCGGCGTCATCGCCGTGGTGCTGGCCGACGGGGGCTGGAAGTACCTGTCGACCGGCGCCTGGACCGGCGACATCGACGAGGTCACGGCCCTGGCCGAGCGCCTCATCGTCTTCTGACCCACCCGACGCTCGGTCACCTGACGTGCCGCTGACCTGGTGGTGCGAGGGGTGGGGGCGCCGGGCGTAGCCTCTCGGCATGGAGTCGAGCCCGCCGCCTCCGACCGACGCCCGGCCCATCGGCATGTTCGACTCCGGCTTCGGCGGGCTCACCGTGGCCCGGGCCGCGATCGACCTGCTGCCCGACGAGCGGCTCGTCTACATCGGCGACACCGGCCGCTACCCCTACGGCCCCCGGCCCCTCGCCGAGGTGCGCCGCTTCGCCCACCAGATCACCGAGCACCTCGTCGAGCAGCACGACGTGAAGCTCGTCGTCGTCGCCTGCAACACCGCCAGCGCCGCCGCCCTCGAGGACCTGCAGGCGGTCACGCCGGTGCCGGTCATCGGGGTGATCGAGCCCGGGG
>DATCLV010000010.1:0-3622 GCA_036563745.1 Acidimicrobiales bacterium
CACGAGTACGGCCACGCCATCCAGGCACGGGCCGACATCTTCTCCACCCGGTCGGTGGTGACCGAGATGCAGGCCGACTGCTTCTCCGGCGCCTGGACCGCCTGGGTGGCCGAGGGCAACAGCCCGGACTTCTCGGTGGCCGAGGAGCAGCTCGACTTCAGCGTCGCCGGCATGATCAGCATCTCCGACGTGCCGGGCACGTCGCCCGACGACCTGGCCGCCCACGGCAGCGGGTTCGACCGGATCAGCTCGTTCCAGGACGGCTTCGAGCACGGCCCCGAGCGCTGCGCCGAGTACGACTCCGACCCCAACCTGCCGATCGTCGAGATCGAGTTCACCGAGCAGGACTTCCAGACGGGCGGCAACATGCCCACGGCGGAGCTCCTGCCCGACCTCGAGATCCAGCTCGACGTGTTCTACGAGGCGCTGTTCTCCGAGCGGCTCGACGCCGACTGGGAGTCGCTGGAGGGCATCGTCGTGGTCAACCCCAACCGCGACGAGGTCGAGTGCGGCGGTGAGACGATCAGCGGCGACGACCTGGAGTACGCCAGCTACCTGTGCGCCGACGAGGACATCGTCGTCATCGACGGGGTCAACCTCGTCCCGCTACTCGAGGAGATCGGCGACTTCGCGGTGGCCGCCGAGATCGCCCGGCTCTACGCCATCGAGGCGCAGCTCCAGCTGGGGATCGAGGAGCGCAACAAGGCGACGAGCCTGCAGGCCGACTGCCTCACCGGCGTGTTCGCCGCGGCCAGCTTCCCCGACGAGAACGGCAACACCCAGCTGGGCGAGGCGGCGCGACTCAGCCTCTCGGCCGGCGACCTCGACGAGGGCATCCAGGGCTTCCTCACCTACGGCAGCGACCGCAGCGACGAGACCGGCACGGTCTTCGAGCGGGTCCAGGCCCTGCGGGCCGGGTTCCTCGACGGCATCGACGCGTGCGACCTGGATGTGCGCCGCTCCGGCTCCTCCGGCAGCATCGGCTCCGGCTCCGACGCCGAGTCCCGCGGCTGACGCCCCACACCACCGACCGAACCTGCCCCGAACGGGGAGCTTCGCTCCTCCGTCTCCGGCTCGGGGGGCAGGTCGCCGCGTGCGACGGGCTGACCCGACGGGGGACCGCTCAGCCCGGGTCGCGGCAGAAGGTGTCGCGGTCGCCGACCTCGAACCACTCGACCTGCTCGTAGGTGCCGTCCGGGCAGGTCACCTTGGTGTTGAAGTCGCTGAACAGGCCGTCCGCCGACTCGTAGCCGGGCACCGCCCACACGTGGACCATCCAGCCGGTGACCGGCAGCAGCTCGCCGCCGACGCCCCGGCACATCTCCTCGGTGACCCGGGCGTCCTCGGCACCGAACGGCGTGTCGATCGACCCGTCCTCCCGCATGACCGTGCACACGTGCGAGTGCTGGTGCCAGTGGTCGTTGGGCCCGACGAACCCCTCCGGCTCCTCCTCGGACATCGAGTAGAACATGAACCCCGCCAGCGGGGCGTCCGGGTCGGTGCCGTCGAAGATCAGCAGCGGTGACCGGACGTCCTCGGGGTCGATCACGCCGTCGGTGTCGACGGTGTAGCCGGGCGGCATCACGTGCGACCCCTGGCCCGGCAGGAACGGGCCGGTGCGGTGCGCGCCCTTGGCCTCGGCGACGCCCAGCGTCGGGTACTCGGCCACCAGGTCGGCGAGCGGCAGGAGCTGGGCGGTGAGGGCCGCCTGCGTGGCGGGGTCGAGCTCGACCGGCGGCGGGGTCTCGTCGTGGTCGTGGCCGGCGAACGGCGAGGCGAAGGCGGCGGGGTCACCCGGGGCGGCGGCGTCGGCCGGATCGTGGGCGCCGTGCCCGCCGGCAGGCGCACCGTCGTCGTGGGCCTCATCCTCGGCACCGTGCCCGCCGTGGGCGTGCGACGAGTGGTCCCGGGCCGCGGGCGAGGCGATCGCCGCCGACGCCACCGCGAACACCGCCACCGGCACGACCGCGCCCACCAGGCCCCGGCGCACCCGTACCGCCGCCGGCCGGCCGAGCCGCAACACCACCAGCGCCACCAGCAGCAGCTCGAAGGCGACGCACGTGCCGTCGACGAGCGTCACCGACTCCGGGTGGTCGGCGTGCGCGCCGAACGGCAGGCCGGCGGTCCGGCTGACCGCCCACGCCGCCACCAGCCCGGCGTTCACGACGACGGTCGCCACCAGCACGGGGCGGGTCGGGCGCACCACCAGCGCCACCGCCAGGGCGAGCTGGAGCCACGCCGCCACCAGGAACCCGGCCCCCTCGGCCGCGGAGGTGCCCAGGTGCGAGGGGGCCATCACCAGGTGGAGCAACCCGGCCCCGGCCGAGAACGACGCCAGCACCCAGCGGGTCGGGCCGTCGTCGCGGGCGTCGCCGCCGCCGGCGGCCCCGGCAACCCCAGGCGTCGCGGTCGTCCCGGGCACCTCGCCCGCCACGCCCGCCGGGGCCACCTCGGCCCCCGTGGTGGGCGCGGTCGCGGTCGCCACGGCGTCGGTCCCTGCGCTGTCCCCCGTCACCGGTCCCCCCTCACGCTGGCCCCGACCTCCCCCGACGTCCTCGACCCCGGAGTCGTGTTCGTAGTGCCGGTCGGACTTCCCGTAACTTATATTTGCCAAGCTCGTGCAACCATCGCCACGCCGCGGCTGCCATGGCGGGCGCGCCCCGGCACCACACCTTTGGGGGACCCATCACCATGGTCGACACGACCTCGAGCCCGGTGCCGGACCGGACCTCGGCGAAGCCCGACATGCTGTCGCTGGCCGGCCTGGCCTCGATCGCCGCCGGCGTGATCCACGCCACCGCCGCCGGCGCCCACAGCGAGCACGACCAGACCGTCTACGCCTTCGTCGCCGCCGCCCTCTTCCAGGTCGGCTGGGGTGCGCTGGCGCTCCTCCGCTCCGGCGGGCCCGTGGCGCTCGCCGGCGCCCTCGGCAACCTCGCCGTCCTCGGCGGCTGGGTTCTGGCGAAGACCTCGGGCATCGGCTTCATCGACGGCCTGGAGGAGTCGGAGGGCGTGCAGTTCGCCGACGGCCTGGCCGCCGGCCTCGCCGCCGCCGCCGTCCTGTTCGCCCTCGTCCAGCTGGTCGGCAAGCCGCTCGTCGCCCGCCAGCCCCGCCTCCCGCTGCTGGGCGCGGCCGCCGTCCTCAGCGTGGTCCTGGCCGTGCCCGGCATGGTCAAGACCGGCAGCCACAGCCACGCCGGCGGCGGCCACGGCGACAGCGCCCACATGGACGGCCACGGCGACCACGCCGAAGGGGAGCCCGCCGGGCACGCCGAGGGCGAGGGCCACGAGGGCGCGGTGGTGCCACCCAAGCCCTACGACCCGAACCTCCCGATCGACCTGAGCGGCGTCGAGGGCGTCACCCCGCAGCAGCAGGCGGCGGCCGAGAACCTGATCGCGATCACCCTCGACCGCCTCCCGCAGTTCGAGGACCCGGCCCACGCCTTCGCCCTGGGCTACCGCTCGATCGGCGACTCGATCACCGGCCACGAGCACTTCATCAAGTGGGACCTCATCAACGACGACAAGGTCCTCGACCCCGACTACCCCGAGGCCCTCGTCTACGAGGTGCCCGAGGAGCACCGGTCGTTCACCGGCATCGACGCCCCGCCCCCGCCCGGGA
>DATCLV010000255.1:0-3643 GCA_036563745.1 Acidimicrobiales bacterium
GCCCCCAGGCGGGCCCGCACCCCGGTGGCCATCGCCGCGGCGGCCTCCTCGCTCACCACCGGCCCCTCGGGCACGTCCAGCAGGTCGTACTTCACGTCGGAGGCGTAGGCCACGACCCCGCCGCGGAACCACCCGCTCGCCCCCGGCACGTTCACCAGCCGCGCCGCCACCAGCCCGCCGGTCAGCGACTCGGCGACCGCCAGCGTGTGCCCCCGCTCGACCAGCAGCTCGGCGACGGCGTGCTCCATGGCCATGTCGTCGACGCCGAACACCAGGCTCCCCAGGAGCTCGCGCAGGACCGCCTCCTCCTCCCCCAGCAGCCGCTGCGCCTCGGCCTCCGACCCGGCCTTCACGGTGATCCGCACCTTGATGCCCTCGATGCCGCTGGCGAGGTAGGCGAGCGTGACCCTCCCGGAAACGTCGAGCTCGGCGACGTGGTCGGCGAGGCGCTCGGCCAGGCCCGACTCGCTCTCGCCCCAGGTCCGCAGGGTCCGGGACCGGATGATCGCCGGCTCGCCCGACCGGCGCTGCAGGTCGGGCAGCACCGCGCCGGCCACGATCGCCTTCATCTCGTAGGGCACGCCGGGCAGGGCGTAGATGACCTTGCGCCCGTCGGGGCCGACCGGGCAGATCAGCCCCGGCGCGGTCCCCGGCTGCGGGTCGGCGATCGCCACCGCGCCCTCCGGCACCATCGCCTGGCGCAGGTTGTTGGCCGGCATCCGCCGCCCCCGGGAGGCGAACATCTCGAGGATGCGGTCGGCGACGTCGTCGTCCTGCACGAGCCGCACGCCCATGACCTGGGCGATCGCCTCGCGGGTGATGTCGTCCTGGGTGGGGCCGAGGCCGCCGCAGACGATCACCGCGTCGGACCGCTCGACGGCCAGCGTGAGCGCCTCGACGATGCGGCCGAGGTTGTCGCCCACGACCTGGCTGTGGGTGTGGTCGATGCCGGCCAGCGCCAGCTGCTCGCCCAGCCACGCCGAGTTGGTGTCGACGATCTGGCCGAGCAGCAGCTCGGTCCCCACGGCCACGATCTCGCAACGCATCAGCCCTCCGACCCTTCGCTCGTCGAACACCGCACGCACCCGCTCGACGCAGACCTTCGCAGACCGCGCCGACCCTGTCAGACCCGTCAGACCTTCTGGCGGACGCCGCCGGAGCTGGTCGAGCGGCTGCCCTCGAGGAGGTACTGAGCGCCGGTCACCAGCGTGAGGCCGACGGCGACCCACAGCACGAACGCCACGAACGCGTCCTGGTCCTCGAACCACGGCGCCAGCGCCACGCCCACCGCCACCGACTGCACGACGGTCTTCACCTTGGCCCAGAACCGGGCGGGCACGGCCAGGCCCTGCCGTCCCCAGTAGGAGCGGAACGCCGAGATCGCCGCTTCCCGCACGGTGATGAGCGCCACCGGCACCCACCAGAACCGCCCGGCGGCGACGACCGCCCACATGGCCCCGATGACCAGCGCCTTGTCGGCCAGCGGATCGAGGAAGGCACCCGAGCGGGTGGTGCCCATGCGGCGGGCGAGCCAGCCGTCGAGGCCGTCGGTCGACGCCAGGACCGTCCACAGGACCACGGCCGCCCACGACGAGGCGTCGGTGGCGACGATCAGCGCCCACAGCAGCGGCGAGAACGCCAGACGGCCGATCGTGACCGCGTTGGCGGGGGTGGCGATGGCCGAGGGGCCGAAGGAGGTGGCCACGTCGCCCCGTTCAGCTCGGGACGGCGTCGAGGTCCGGCCCGGCCGCGCCGGTGACCCGCACCTTGACGAGGGAGCCCACCGTCAGTTCGGTCGGGACGTGGACCACGCCGTCGATCTCGGGCGCCTCCCGGTGGCTGCGCCCCACGCCGGGCCGGTCGACCAGCACCTCGACGGTCGTGCCGATGAGCTCGTCGCGGCGGGCGGCCGTGATCGGGTCCTGCAGCTCGCGCAGCTCCGCCAGCCGCTCCTCCATCAGGCCCCGGTCGACCTGGCCGTCGAGGTCGGCGGCGTAGGTGCCCTCCTCGCGGCTGTAGGGGAAGAAGCCGACCCAGTCGAGCTGGGCCGCCTCGACGAAGCGGAGCAGCTCGTCGTGGTCGGCCTCGGTCTCGCCCGGGTAGCCGACGATGAAGTTCGAGCGGAAGGCGGCCTCGGGCACCCGGGCCCGGATGGCCTCGATGCGCTCGAGGAACCGCTCGCCGTCGCCCCACCGGCGCATCCGCCGCAGGAGCGGGCGCGACACGTGCTGCAGGGAGAGGTCGAAGTAGGGGACGCCGGTGGCACACATGGCGTCGATCAGACCGTCGGTGAGGTCGGAGGGATACAGGTAAAGCAGCCGGGCCCGGTCGACCCGGGCGGCGACGGCCTCCAGCAGCGGCACGATCCGCCGCGATCCCTTGCCCTGGTCGCGCCCGTAGGCGGCGAGGTCCTGGGCGACGAGGACGACCTCCCGCACACCGCCGGCCGCCAGCTGCTCGACCTCGGCGACGATCGACGCCTCGGTGCGGCTGCGCTGCGGCCCCCGGAAGCTGGGGATGGCGCAGAACCCGCAGGCCCGGTCGCAGCCCTCGGCCACCTTCACGTAGGCCCACGGGGCGCTCGGCGCGGGGCGGGGCAACTCGAGCAGGTCGAACGACGGGACCGGCCAGGCATCGGGGCCGGACGGTGCGCCGTCGCGGTGACCGTCACCGCCGCCGCCCGACCGCGCGCGGGTCGGCCCCAGGGTGACCGGCACCCCGAACCCGACGACCGCGTCGGCCTCGGGGAGCGCCTCGGCGAGGTCGTCGCCGTAGCGCTCGGCGAGGCAGCCGGTGACGACCAGCTCGGCGCCGCCGGCCGACCGTTCGGACAGGCCGAGGATCGTGTCGATCGACTCCTGGCGCGCCTCCTCGACGAAGGCGCAGGTGTTGACCACCACCAGGTCGGCCTCCTCGGCCGAGTCGGCGGGCACCAGGCCGTCGGCCAGGAGCGTGCCGGTCAGCTTCTCGGAGTCGACGTGGTTCTTGGGGCACCCCAAGGTCTCCACCCAGAACCGTCGAGCCATCCGGCAGAGGGTACTGCCCGGACCGCCGTCACCAGCAGTTGAAGCGGCCGCGATCGGCTGCGTGCGGGCGCGAACCCGGGAAACGCCGGGAGCGGGTCAGGGGACGAGCCAGCCGGTCTTCAGGGCGACGGGGCCGTCGAGCTGCAGGCACAGCGGCGACCGGGGCAGGTCGTAGGCGTGGAAGGCGCCGGCGGCGTCCGTGCCCTCCACCCGCTCGCCCCCGGGCCAGCGGATCACGACCTTCGACGCGGTACCCGAGCAGACCCGGCCCGTCAGGACCACGTCGTCGTGCTTGACCTCCAGCGTGAGGTCGACGCCCTCGCCGCCGACCTCGTAGCGGGCCTGATGGACGACGCCCTCGCCGGCCCGCTGGGTCGACCGGAACGTCCGCTCGGCGAACGGCACCTCCAGCAGCACCCAGGCGAACGCCACGCGGGCCGCGGCCCGCCACTCCCCCGGCACCTCGGCGCCCGACCCCACGCCGGCACGGAGGTCGGCCGCCACCTCCGCCGGGGTGCGGCGGGTCAGCCGGCCGAGGCGGCGCAGGCAGCCGTCGCAGGTCCGGTGGACCTCGTCGGCGGCGAGGTCGAGGGCGGCCGCCCCGTGGCCCACGGGCC
>DATCLV010000039.1:0-4774 GCA_036563745.1 Acidimicrobiales bacterium
CCGTCAGGCCGACATATCCATTTGCGAGGGGGGTCATTTCGGCTCCTCTCCGTGGCCGCTGTGCATCATTCCGTGCGGATCGGGTATTGGGGAGCGCGCTTCGTTCAGGATGAAAGGGCGTGGCGGGACTGGAGGTCCTCGTCGAGATGCGTCAGGGAGATGTCCCTGCCGGCACCAAGGGTTGCGTGCCGCGGCTGCCACCGCTGCACGTCCCGCGGCCACGGCTGGAGCAGCGCCTGGCCGAGCCGGCTCGTTCCCCGGTCACGCTGGTGTGCGCCCCGCCGGGCGCCGGCAAGACCACCCTGCTGGCGGGCGCCCTCGCGCCCTCGACGTCCACCGGTCCCCGTCCCGTCGCCTGGCTCTGCCTCGACGAGCGCGACAACGACGCCCGCCGACTGGTCGCCCTGCTCCAGTCGGCGCTGGGGCCCGAGGTGGGCGGGCGGGCCCCGGCGCACCCGTCGGTCCCCGTCCTCGACCGCCTCGACCACCTGCTCGGCCAGCTCGCCGAGGGGCACGGGCAGGCCGGCGTCCTCGTGCTCGACGACGTCCACTCGCTGTCGTCGCCGGCGGCGATCGAGGTCCTGCGCCACCTGGTCCACAACCTGCCGACCCAGCTCGACGTGGTGCTGGCCAGCCGGGCCGACCCGCCGATCGGTCTCGAGGACCTCCGCCTCGACGGCCGACTCGGCGAGATCCGCGGCGCCGATCTGGCCTTCGAGCTCGCGGAGGTGGGGGAGCTGCTCGCCCTCCACGAGGTCGAGCTGGCCCAGGACGACGTCCGGGCGCTGTGGCGGCGCACCGAGGGCTGGGCCGCCGGCCTCCGGCTCGCCGCCTGCGCCCTGCAGTCGGAGCCCGACCCGGGCCGGTTCGTCCGCAGCGCCACCCGCACGGCCGCGGTCGTGTCCGACTACCTGCTGCGGGAGCTGCTGGTCCGCAAGGACGACGCCGTCCAGTGGTTCCTGCTGCGCACCAGCGTCGCCGAGCGGCTCACGCCCGAGCTGGCCGAGCTGCTGTCGGAGGACGAGCGGGCCGCCGAGCACCTGGTCGAGCTCGAGCGCAGCGGAATCCTGGTCGTCGACCACGAGGACGACCGCTGGTACCGCTACCACGCCCTGTTCGGGGCGCTGCTGCGGGCCCGGCTCGACCGCCACGACCTCGACCTCGCACGCGAGCTGCACGGCCGCGCCGCCCAGTGGTTCCTGGAGCGCGACATGGTCGCCGAGGCCCAGGCCCACGCCCAGGCCGCGCAGGACTGGGACCTCCTCGGCCAGCTGCTGACCTGGCGCTGGCTCGACGCCACGCTCGACGGCCTGGTGATCGACGGCAACCTCCTCCCCGCAGCGGTGGAGCCCTGCACGATCGCCGAGTCGCCGGGCCTCGCCCTGGTGGCGGTGGCCGACGCCTGCCGACGCGCCAACCGCGACGAGGCCGCCCTCTACCGCGACGCCCTCGACGACCTGGTGGCGTCGCCGGAGCACGCCCCGGCCGGTGAGCCCGAGCCGTTCGTCACCGAGCGGCGGGTGCTCGACGTCGTGTACGGCTGCGCGTTCGGTGCCGACGACCGGTCGCGAGCCGCGGCGGCCGCCCTCCGGGAGGCCGACCTGGGCGATCCCGCCGCGGTCGACCTCCGCCGGTTCGGCACGCTGCGGGGCGCCGAGCTGGCCCTCGACGCCGGCGACCTGGAGGCGGCCTGCGAGCTGCTGAGCGACCTGACCGAGCGGTCCGACTTCTGCTGGGTCACGACCGAGGCGACCGCGCTGCTGGCCCTGCTGCACGCCGCGCAGGGGCAACCGGCGCTGGTGCCGCCGCTGGTCGACACCGTGCTCGACGGCGGCCGCGGCTGCCCCACGCCGCTGGCCACCGGCGCCGCCCGGCTCGCGTCGGCGCTGTGCCTGGCCCAGCGGGGTGAGCACCGCAGCGCCTGCGAGGTGCTCGCCGAGGCGACGGGCTCGGCCGCGGGCTCGGCATCGGGCTCGTCAGGCCCGTCGGGTTCGGCGGGCCCGTCGGGGTCCGTGACCGCCACCGGCACCGGCGGCCCGTCGGGCGCTCGATCGGGCCACGGTGCCGGGGCCGGGGTGCGGGGCGGACTCGGTCACGGGGCCGGGGTGGCGCCCGTGCCGCCCGCGGTCCTCACGTCCCGCACCCTGCGGACCGTCGCCCGGGTCGTCGGCGTCGGCCTGCACGGCGTGGCCGCCCGCCCGGTGGCGCTCGACGCCGCGTCGGCGGTGGGCAGCGTCCTGGCCGAGCGGGCCCTGCTGGCGCTGGGCGTCCTGGAGGTCGTCACGCCCGACGGCCGACCGCTGCTGCTCGGCGGGCCCGGGGAGCATGCCCTCCACGAGGCTCGACTCCGCCTGGCGGCCGACGACATCGCCCGGGCCGACCACGCCATGGTCCCGTGGTGGGAGCAGGGCGACCAGGCCGCGGCCCACCCACGGACGCTGGTCGAGGTGGTCGCCGTCGCCGCGATGGCCGCCGGCGCCCGTGACCAGCAGGACGTCGTCCGGCGCTGGCTGGCCGAGGCGCTCGACCTCGCGGAGGCGACCGGCACGATGGCCCCGCTGCTCCAGCACGGCGCCCGGCTCGGGCCGCTGCTGCAGCGGAACCTGTCGGAGATGGGCGAGCGCAAGGCGGCGGCGCTGGAGCTGCTCGACCGCACCCGTCCCACGGGCGCCGGCGAGCTGGTCGAGCCGCTGACCGAGCGGGAGATGGAGGTGCTCGTGCACCTGCCGACGCTCATGTCGAACGCCGAGATCGCCTCGGGCCTCTACCTGTCGGTCAACACGGTGAAGACCCACCTGAAGTCGGTCTACCGGAAGCTCGGCGTGGAGGGCCGCCGCCAGGCGGTCGTCCGGGGCCGGGAGCTCGAGCTGATCTGACCCCGTCCGAAATTGGGTGATTCCCGGGGGCACTACCCCCGGGAATCACCCAATTTCGTGTTCGTGGTCGTGCTTGTGCTCGTCGGGGAGGCGGCGGAGCTCGAGGAGCTCGAGGCCCAGCGATTCGATCCGGCGGAGCAGGCCGTGCAGCGCGGCCTGGTCCTCGACCGGGCCCTGCAGCAGCGTGTCGACCGGCGGCCCGGACCGGTCGTCGACCACGGGGTGCAGGGAACCGAACTGCTGGAGCAGCACCGAGCTCAGCCGCCCCCGCAGCCGCACTTCGTAGGTGGTGCTCATCGACAGATCCCCTCGTCGCTCTCGGCTGCAGTGTCGCCCACCGGGCCGCCGCCGAGATCACCCCACAGGGGCGATGCGGGCGCCACCCGGCTCGGGGGAGGGTGGGAAGGCGGTGGGCAGGGCGAGCCGGCCCCCTCGGGAGGAGAGACCGACATGCGCATCGGACGAATCGTCGCCATCGGAGCGGTTGGCGCCCTGGCCGCCGCCACGGCCCGCAAGCTGCAGCGGACCCGGGCCGACCGGACGGGGGAGGAGTCGCCGTCGACGCTGGGGGAGGTGTCGACGCAGCGCCCGCTCGACCCCGAGCCCCCGCAACGCCTCGACAGCGACAAGGCCGACGCCGTCCTCCGCCCCACCCCCTGACCCCGGCCGCCCCGGTGGCTGGTCGGGCGCGGTCAGGCGGGTTCGGTGTCGGGCGTGCGGCGGACGAGGTCGGTGATCCGCTCGACCTCGGCGGCGAGCGCCGAGGGGTCTGGGGGCTCGACGTCGTCCCACAGCTGCACGGCGACCGTGTCGTCGGCGACGTCCCACACGCCGGCGACACGGCCGCCGGCCACGACCACGGGTGCGATCCACCCGCCGGTGCGGCTGACGTCGGGGCGATGCGCGGGCGGGACGATCTCGACGGCGCTGGTGCCGGGGCCGAGGACGTACTGGTCGAACGCCGGGAGCAGGCGGACGGTCGTGGCGGTGGCGGGCTCGGTGGCGGCGAGGGCGTCGACGTCGTCGGCGTTGAGGTACAGCTCCTCACCCTCGACGTCCACGGTCGCCAGGGCGTCGCCCCGGTCGGCGAACCAGCGGCGGAGCGGCGCCTTCCGGTTGTTGCCGCGGGTGAGCCAGGCGTCGAAGGTCTCGGGGGAGGCCGGTCCGTAGGCCCGCAGGTAGGCGGGGACGGCGACGGCGGCGGCCTCGTCCGGTTCGGGGACGCCGCCCCAGGTCGGCAGGTGGCTGGAGGGGCGGGTGAAGGTGACCTTGTTGCCCTGGGCGGGGCCGTGGCAGAGCATGCCCTGCCAGGCGATCGGCTTGAGGAGCGTGCCCCAGCCCGACCGCAGCTCCTCCTCGATGTCGGGGTTCTCGAGGCGCTCGACGGCCTCGGCGACCAGCTCGTCGCGGGTGAGGACGCGGCCGTCGAGGATCTCGCCGACGGCCGCCACCAGCTCGACCATCTCGTCGGGCTTCACCTTGAAGACCCGCTGCCACGACCCCTTCTCCCAGCTGCGGGTGGCGGCGCAGAGGGAGAGGAAGGCGCCGGCGGTGTCGGGCGGGAGGGCGTGGAGGGTGCCGCGCATCGCCCAGGTGCGCATGAGCTCCTTGCGGGCGAGGGCCTGGTGGAGGCCCCGGGGTTCGGGCGCCGACTGCCGGACCTCGACCGCCAGCGCCGCGGCCGACGGCACCTGTGCCTGCACCCCGCACAGCCGCCGCACGACGTCGACCGTCGACGCCGTCCCGGGCCGGTCGACCCACTGCTGCCGCATCCGCCAGGCGACGACCTGGCTCCACGAGGTCTTCAGCACCGGGCGAGTCTGCCGTGTTCGCGGCCCCTCGACGGTGCGGCTAAGCTGAGCGACCGCTCCGGCCCCCATCGTCTAGTGGCCTAGGAC
>DATCLV010000041.1:0-19260 GCA_036563745.1 Acidimicrobiales bacterium
TCCTCGCACAGCGCGATCAGGCGGGGGGTGGCCAACACCGCGACTTCCCCCGAGTGCAGCGCCACCGCAGTGTCGTCCGGACCGACCTCCAGAACGACCTTCGCAGCTAGTCCAGGTTGCAGAGGCACCCGGGTACAGTACGCAGCCAGGTCCACGGTGGGCGAAAGCCTCGGCACGAGCCCGGAGGCGGTGCCCGCAACGTCGCCTCACAGCCCCGTCCAGGCCCGTCCAGGGAGGTCGCGCCCCGTGCTCGAGGAATCCGTCATCCAACGCACCCTCGGCGCCGCGTTGCGCACGGGCGGCGAGTTCGCCGAGGTGTTCGTCGAGGACAAGCGGTCGTCGTCGGCCATGTTCGACGACGGGCGCGTCGAGGAGCTCTCGTCCGGCCACGACCGCGGCGCCGGCATCCGGGTCGTCGTCGGCGACACCACCGGCTTCGCCCACACCGCCGACCTCACCGAGGACGGGCTCCGGACCGCCGCCGAGGCCGCGGCCGCCGCTGCCCGCTCCGGCGGGGGCGGGGTGCGCGAGGTGGCGCTCACCCGGCAGCCGACCACCCCGCAGCCGGTCGCCGTCCACCCCGAGTCGGTGGGCAAGGGCACCAAGGTCGAGCTGCTCCGCCGGGCCGACGAGGCCGCCCGCGCCGAGGGCGGCGCCATCAAGCAGGTGCGGGCCCGCTACGGCGACTCCCGCCGCCGCATCCTCGTCGCCAACAGCGACGGCCTCCTCGCCGAGGACGACCAGGTCCGCACGCTGTTCGTCGTGTCGACCGTGGCGTTCGGCGACACCGGCATGCAGACCGGCTACGAGTCGGTCGGCCGCACCATCGGCTTCGAGCTGTTCGACCGGGTCGAGGTCGAGGAGATCGCCCGCACCTCCGCCCAGCGGGCCATCACCAAGCTCGGCGCCCGCCCCGCGCCGTCCGGCACCATGCCGGTCGTCATCGGCCCGGGCGGGGGCGGCGTCATGTTCCACGAGGCCTGCGGCCACGGCCTCGAGAAGGACCTCGTCGACAAGAGCGCCTCGGTGTTCAAGGGCCGCCTCGGCGAGCAGGTGGCGTCGCCGCTCGTCACGCTGGTCGACGACGGCACCATGGCCGAGGAGTGGGGCGCGTCGGCCATCGACGACGAGGGCACGCCGGTCCAGCGCAACGTGCTCATCCAGGACGGCGTCCTCACCGACTACATGTGGGACTTCCTGCGGTCCCGCAAGGCGGGGCGGAAGGTGTCGGGCAACGGCCGGCGCCAGAGCTACCAGCACCTGCCGATGGTCCGGATGACCAACACCTACCTGATCGGCGGCAAGGACGATCCGGCCGACATCGTCGCCGGCACCGAGAAGGGCGTGTACGTGGCGCACCTCGGCGGTGGGCAGGTCAACACCGCCTCCGGCGACTTCGTGTTCGGCATGACCGAGGCCTACCTGATCGAGGACGGGAAGATCACCGAACCGATCCGGGAGGGCAACCTCATCGGCAACGGGCCCAAGGTGCTCACCGAGATCGACGCCGTCGGCAACGACTTCGCCATGGGTCACCCCGGCATGTGCGGCAAGGACGGCCAGGGCGTCCCGGTCGGCGACGGCGTCCCGACCCTGCGGGTCCAGGCCCTGACGATCGGCGGCACCGCGGCGTGAGCGGTTCCCAGGACCTCTACGACGTCGCCGACCTCGTCGTCGCGGCGGCCGAGGGCGACGAGCAGGTCGAGGCGTACGTCACCCACTCGCGGGAGACCCAGGTGCGGGTCTACGAGAGCGAGGTCGAGCAGCTCTCGGTGGCCGAGGGCATGGGCGTCGGCATCCGGGTGGTGCGCGACGGTCGGGTCGGCTTCGCCTACTGCGGCACCTTCGACCCCGAGTCGGTGCGGGCCACGCTGGCCGACGCCCGCGACAACGCCGCCTTCGCCGAGCCCGACGAGTGGGCCGGCCTCCCCGGCCCCGACGACGTCGAGCCCGTCGACCTCGACCTGTGGCGCGCCGACCTGCTCGACGTGCCGACCGACCGCAAGGTCGCCATGGCCGTCGAGCTGGAGAACGCGGTCCGGGCCGCCGACGCCCGCATCACCGGCGTCGAGTCGTGCGACTACAGCGACACCGCCGGCGAGGTCGTGGTGGCGTCGACCACCGGCATCCGCCGCGCCGCCCGCACCACCGGCTGCCAGCTCGTCGCCTACGCCCTGGCCGACGACGACGGCGACTCGGCCCAGACCGGGTTCGGGTTCTCGGTGGGCCGCGCCTTCGACGAGCTCGACGTGTCGCAGGCCGCGGCCGACGCCGCCCACCGCGCCACCCGGATGCTCGGGGCCACCAAGCCCCGGTCCGCCAAGCTCACCGTGGTGCTCGACCCCTGGGTCACCGCCCAGCTGCTCGGCATCGTGGCCGGCACGCTGTCGGCCGAGGAGGTCGTGAAGGGCCGGTCGCTGTTCGCCGACCGCGTGGGCGAGCAGGTCGCCACGCCGTCGCTGACCCTCGTCGAGGACCCGACCGACGCCCGGTCCTGGGCCGCCACGCCCATCGACGACGAGGGCATCGCCGCCCGGCCGGTGCCGCTCATCGACGGCGGCGTGCTCCAGGGGTACGTGCACTCGGGCTGGACCGCCCGGCGGATGGGCACGGTCTCCACCGGCTCGGCGGTGCGGGGCGGCTTCAAGTCGACGCCCCGGGCCGACTGCCGGGCCGCCGCCCTCACCCCGGGCACCGTCGGGCCCGAGGAGCTGATCGCCGGCATCGACGACGGGCTGCTCGTGCAGGACGTGAGCGGCCTCCACTCGGGCGTGAACCCGGTGTCGGGCGACCTGTCGACGGGGGCCGAGGGGCTCCGCATCCGCGACGGGGCGCTGGCGGAGCCGCTGCGGGAGTTCACGATCGCATCCACGCTGCAGCGGCTGCTGCAGGACGTGGTGGCCATCGGCAGCGACCTCACCTGGCTGCCGATGAGCGCCGCCGGCGTCAGCCTCGTCATCGCCGACGTGGCGATCTCGGGTCAGTAACCCGATGGCGAACCCGATCGGGGGGAACGGGGACGCGGGCGTGGACGGCCCGGACGCCGTGGACGGCGTGCTGGCGCTGGCCCGCCGGATCGCCGGGGCGGCGGCGCCCGGCGAGCAGGTCGAGGCCTACGTCAGCCGGGGGAGCGTCACCCGGGTGCGGGTCCACGGCGGCGAGGTCGAGTCGCTGACCCAGGCGTCGTCGGCCGGCATCGGCGTGCGGGTGGTGCGCGACGGCCGCCAGGGCTTCGCCTGGGCGGCGTCCCACGACGAGGACGTGGCGCTCGAGGCGCTGGCCGAGGCCCGCGACAACGCGGCCTACGCCGAGCCCGACGACTGGGTCGGCCTGGCCGAGCCCGACGGGGTGCCGTTCCCCGACGTCGATCTCTGGCGCGACGGCCTGGCCGAGCTGTCCACCGACCGGAAGGTCGAGCTGGCGCTGGAGCTGGAGGCCGCGGTGCTGGCGGGCGACCCCCGGGTGGTCGGCGTCCGCACGGCGGCGTGGGGTGACGGCGTCGGCGAGGGCGCGGTCGTCACCTCGACGGGGATCGAGTCGTGGGGCCGGGCCACGTCGTGCCACCTGTCGGTGAGCGCGCTGGCCGAGGCCGACGGCGAGACGAAGACCGGCTACGGCGTGTCGGTGGGGCGCGAACCCGCCGACGTCGACCTGGCCGAGGCCGCGGCCGACGCGGTCGAGCGCTCGACCCGCCTGCTCGGCGCCGTGCAGCCCGAGTCGGGGCTGGTGACGCTGGTGCTCGAGCCGCAGATGGCGGCGACCATCTTCGGCGTGGTCGGCGGGATGCTGGGCGGCGAGGCCGTGCTGAAGGGCCGGTCGCCGTTCGCCGAGCGGGTCGGCGAGGCGATCGCGTCGCCGCTGGTGCACCTGGTCGACGACCCAACCGACCCGCGGTCGCTGGGCGCCGACCGCCACGACGGCGAGGGCCTGGCCACCCGCCGGGTGCCGCTGATCGAGGGCGGGGTCCTCAGGGGGTTCCTCCACAACACCTACACGGGCCGCCGGTCGGGCACGGCCTCCACGGCCTCGGCCGTGCGGGGCTACCGGTCGACCCCCGGCGCCGGTGCCCAGGCGCTGGCCCTGGCCCCGGGGGAGGGGACGCTCGACGACCTGATCGCCCGGGTCGACCACGGCGTGCTGGTGCAGTCGATGAGCGGTCTCCACTCGGGCGTGAACCCCACGTCGGGGGACTTCTCGGTGGGCGTCGAGGGGCTGATGATCCGCGACGGCCGGCGGGCCGAGCCGATTCGGGAGGCGACGCTGGCGTCGACGATCCAGCGGCTCCTCCTCGACGTGACGGCGGTCGGTGGCGAGCGGGAGTGGACCCCCGGCGGTACGGCGGCGTCACCGGTGATCATCGACGCTGTCACCCTGAGTGGCGTCTGAGCAGTGCCTAAGATGCGCCTTTCGCAGCGCCCGCGTCGGGGCGGGCGCCTGATCCTCTCCTGGTTGGGACCGTGTCGCTCGTTCACGCCATCGTTCTAGGCATCGTGCAGGGGCTCGCCGAGTACCTGCCCATCTCGTCGTCCGGTCACCTGGTGCTCGTCCCCTGGCTGTTCGGCTGGGACGACTTCGCCAACGACGAGTCGCTGAAGAAGACCTTCGACGTGGCGCTGCACCTGGGCACCCTGGCCGGGGCGGTGATGTACTTCCGCAGCGACATCCGCCGTCTCGTGCGGGCGGCGATCCTCGACCCGAAGCGCAAGGACGGCCGGCTGGCGTGGCTGATCGCCCTGTCGGCGGTGCCGGCGGCGATCACCGGCGCCCTGTTCGCCGACTGGATCGAGGAGCGGACCGACCAGATCTGGACGATCGCCGTGATGCTGATCGTCGGCGCCCTCGCCCTGGCGTGGGCCGACGGGGCGCTCGGCAAGCGCACGGTCGACGAGGTGACGGCGAAGGACTCGCTGATCATCGGCGTCGGCCAGGCCCTTGCCCTGCAGCCGGGGGTGTCGCGGTCGGGCGTGACGATGACGATCGGCCGCTTCGTCGGCCTGGGCCGCGACGCCGCCGCCCGGTTCGCCTTCCTGATGAGCCTGCCGATCACGGCCGGCGCCCTGGTCTTCAAGGCGATCGACGTGCGGGGCGACGGCGGCATCCCCGAGGACATGCAGGGCGCCTTCGCCGCCGGGATCATCGCCTCGGCGATCACCGGCTACATCGCCGTGTGGGGCACGCTGAAGCTGGTCCGCAGCCGGTCGTTCGCTCCCTTCGTCCTGTACCGGATCGTCCTCGGCCTCGCCGTCCTCGCCGTCCTCGCCACCCCCTGGCGGTAGGCCCGTCGACCTCGTTCCCGGTCGATCGAGCCGGCACCTCTCGCTCCCGGTCGATCGGGCGGCGTGGGCGCAGGCCCGGTAGGTCCGGTCGCGTCCGGCCCGGGCGAGCCGGTCGAGGCCGGCGGTGTCAGGCGCCGGTGAGGGTGAGGACCACGGCGCCCTGGGTGACCGCGGCCGCCACCGCCGGGGCCAGCGCGGCGGGCACCGCCACCGTGACCACCTCGTCGGCCACGTCGACGACCAGCGCCCGGTCGACCAGCGGGACCACCCCCGCCGCGCCGCCGGGCGCCCGGGCTGGTCGCTCCGGCGGGTCGCCCCGCGCCTCCTGCTCGACCCCGGCCCCGAGGTCGTCGGGACCGTCGGGGTCGTCAGGATCGCCGGCGCCGGGCGGGACCTCGTCGTCGCCGGCGTCGCCGTCGCTCTCGCCCGCCGAGCCGTCGGCGGCGTCGACGTCGGCCCAGGGCGCGTCGACCGCGGCCTCGGAGGCGAGCGGGTCGAGGGCCGTGACGGCCAGCACGTCGACCCGGTCGCCCACCGCCAGCGGCGGCCGCCCGGCCGGGCCCACCGGCACCGCGACCGCCCGCTCGCCCGCCGGGACCAGCGCGGCGAGCCCGGTCAGCCCCTCGGGCGCCAACCGCGCCGGCACCAGCGGCTCGCCGGAGGCCACCGGGTGCCGCACCACCGACCCCAGCGGCACCTCCTCCAGGGCGGCCGGCGCCACCGATGCCGCCACGACCTCGCGCTGCTCGACGGTGTCGGCGCTGACCACCTCGCCGGGTGCGAGGTCGCGCCGGGCCACCGCCACCACCCGCGTCTCGTCCCACCGACGCCGGGCGGCCTCGACGGCTCGGACCTGGCCCGCCACCACCGCAGCGGTCAGCAGCGCCAGCGCCACCACGAACCCCCGGCGCCACCGCCGCCGACCCACCAGCCGGCGGGCCCGGAGGGCCAGCAGCGTCGGGGCACCGAGGGAGGACATGCCCAGAGGCTAGAGCACGGTGACACTTGAAAAGGCGGGAAAGGCCGCGAAAATCGTTATGCCTTGCGCCGAGGCAGGCGGAGCCGAGCCGAGCCGACCTGAGGTGAGCCGCCCGCCGTCGGCGGCGAACCGGTCAGAGCTCGTCCGGGAGCAGCTCGATCGCCCGGAACAGCACCCCGCGCACCCGCTCGGCGTTGCGGCCCAGCGTGGCGAACACCTCGTCCATCGTCACCGGCTCGATGCCGGCCCGGCCCTCCAGGCCCACGTCGTAGTCGGTGATCAGGGCGATGGCGGCGTAGGGGACCTCCAGCTCGGCGGCCAGCACGGCCTCCGGCATCTGGGTCATGTTCACCACGTGCCAGCCCTGGGCGGAGTACCACCGCGACTCGGCGCGGGTGGAGAAGCGGGGACCGTTGATGACGACGACCGTGCCGGCCTCGTGGACGGTGACGCCCTCGTCGCGGCAGGCCTGGATCGCCGCCGCCCGCAGCGCCGGGTGGTAGGGGTCGGCGAAGCTGACGTGGTTGATCTCCGGGCCCTCGAAGTAGCTCGCGGGGCGCCCGTAGGTGCGGTCGACCACCTGGTCGAGCACCACGAACTCCTCCGGGTGGATGTCGGGCTGCAGCGACCCCGAGGCGCACGGCCCGAAGATCGCCCGCACGCCCAGGTGGTGGAGCGCCCAGAGGTTGGCCCGGTAGGGCACCAGGTGCGGGGGGAGGGTGTGGTCGGTCCCGTGGCGCGGCAGGAACGCCACCCGCCGCCCGCCGACCTCGCCGATCGTGAGCGGGGCCGACGGCGGCCCGTACGGGGTGTCGACCTGCACCTCGGTGACGTCGTCGAGCAGGGAGTAGAGGCCCGACCCGCCGATGACCCCGACGTCGGCCCGGGGGCCGTCGCCGGGTGCTGCGGAGGAGGTCAAGCCGACTTGGCCTGGCTCCCGCCGGAGCCGGAGCCCGACCCCGAGCTGCTCGCCGAGGACGAGCTCTCCGACGACGACGAGGACGACGAGCTGTCGGACCCGTTGGACGAGCCGTTCGACGAGGCCGCGCTGCCGGCGGAGCTGCTCGCCCGGCTGTCGGTCTTGTAGAAGCCGCTGCCCTTGAAGGAGATGCCGATCGAGCCGAAGACCTTGCGGAGCGCGCCACCGCAGCTCGGGCACTCGGTGAGGGGGTCGTCGGAGAACGACTGCACGACCTCGAGCTGCTCGCCACAGGCCTTGCAGCGATATTCGTACGTAGGCATGTCTGCTCGGTTGGCCTTTCTCTCCACCAGCACTCGCGACTCGCGAGTGCTAATCGTACCGGCCGGACAGGCGACGGATCCATGTACCTCGATCGGGGACGGTCGAGGAGGCACCGGGGAAGGTCGGGGAGGGCGCCGGGGAGGCATCGGGGAGGCCTCGCGGGCCGCCGGAAGGGTCGCCCACGCCGCGCGCGATTTACGATGCCGGTTTCGTGCCCCTCGTCGCCGCCTCCCTCGCCGTGGCCGCCGCGTACCTGTCGGGAACCTTCCCCAGCGCCCTGCTCGCCGGCCGCTGGCGTGGCGTCGACCCCACCCGCTCGGGGTCGGGGAACCCCGGCGCCACCAACGTCCTGCGCACCGCCGGGCGGCGGGCCGCGGCGCTGACGCTGCTCGGTGACCTCGGCAAGGGCGTGGTGGCCGCCGGCCTCGGATGGCTGGTCGGCGGTCACGGGCTCGGGGTGGCGTGCGGGGTGGCGGCGGTGGTCGGGCACGTGGCCCCGGTGACCCGCCGCTTCCGCGGCGGCAAGGGCGTGGCGACCGCCGTCGGGATGCTGCTCGTGGTCTACCCGCTGCTCGCCGCCGTGGCGGTGGTGGTCTTCGGCGTGGCGTGCGCGCTCACCCGGATCGTGTCGGTCGGGTCGATCGCCGCCGCGGCGCTGACCCCGGTGGCCGCCGCGGTGGGCGGGGTCCGGGGCGCCGAGCTCGCCGCCCTGGTGGGCTGCGGTGCGCTGGTCGTGGCCCGGCACGCGGGGAACATCCGGCGACTCGCAAGGGGGGAGGAGTCGGGAGCTACCTTGCGCAGATGACGACAGTTCGGAAGGCCGTGATCCCCGCGGCCGGATTGGGCACTCGTTTCCTTCCCGCCACGAAGGCTCAACCCAAGGAGATGCTGCCGGTCGTCGACCGGCCGGCGATCCAGTACGTCGTCGAGGAGGCCGTGAAGGCGGGCATCGACGACATCCTGATCATCACCGGCCGCGGCAAGCGCAGCCTCGAGGACCACTTCGACCGGTCCATCGAGCTGGAGGTGTCGCTGGAGGCGTCCGGCAAGACCGACCTCCTGGCCGAGATCCGCGGGCTCGCCGAGCTGGCCGACATCCACTACGTCCGGCAGGGGGAGGCCCTCGGGCTGGGGCACGCCGTGTCGGTGGCCCGCAAGCACGTGGGCGACGAGCCCTTCGCCGTGCTGCTGGGGGACGACATCATGGACGAGCGGTCCACGGTCCTCCAGGAGATGATCGCCGCCTTCGAGCGCCGGCAGTCGTCGGTGATCGCCATCAAGCGGTTCCCCCGGGAAGAGGTGAGGTTCTACGGCTGCATCGAGGCCGAGGAGGAGCCCGACGGCCTGATGAACGTGCGCTCGATCGTCGAGAAGCCCACGCCGGAGGAGGCGCCCTCCGAGCTGGCGGTGATGGGGCGCTACGTGTTCACGCCGCAGATCTTCGACGCCATCGAGCGCACCGAGCCGGGCGGGGGCGGCGAGATCCAGCTCACCGACGCCATCGGGGTGCTGCTCGCCGAGCAGCCGGTGTTCGGCTACGTGTTCGAGCACGGCCGCTTCGACATCGGCAAGAAGATCGACTACCTGCGGGCGACGGTGGAGCTGGCGCTCGACCGCGAGGACCTCGGGCCCGAGTTCGCCCAGTTCCTCGTCGACGTCGTGAAGCGCCGGCGCCTCGGCTGACGCCACCGCCGTGATCCCCCTCGAGGAGGCCCAGGCCACGGTGGTGGCCGGCTGCGACCCGCTGTCGCCGCAGGAGGTGGGCATCGACGAGGCCGCCGGCCTGGTGCTCGCCGGCGACCCGGTCGCCGCGGCCGAGGCCGTGCCCCCGTTCGTGAACTCGGCGATGGACGGCTACGCCGTGCGCGCCGCGGACGTGGCCGACGTGCCGGTGCGGTTGCCGGTGGTGGCCGAGGTCGCCGCCGGCCACCCGGTCGACCGGGAGCTCGGCCCCGGCGAGGCCATGCGGATCTTCACCGGCGCCCCGCTGCCGGCGGGCGCCGACGCCGTGGTGATGGTCGAGGACACCGAGCGCCTCGACGGCGGCGCCGCGGTCGAGCTGCGGCGGTCGCCGACCGTCGGGCAGCACGTCCGGCCCGCGGGTGACGACGTGCAGGTCGGCGACGTGGTCGCCGGGCCGGGGGAGGAGCTGACCCCCGGGCGGCTGGGCCTGCTGCGGTCGGTGGGTGTCACCACGGTGACCGCCCGTCCCCGCCCCCGGGTGGGGGTCCTGTCGACCGGCGACGAGCTGGTCGACGCGGGCGTTCCCCTCCAGCCGGGCCTGATCCGCGACACCAACCGGCCGGTGCTGCTGCGTCTGGTGGAGGCGGCCGGCGCCGTGCCCGTCGACCTCGGGCACGTGGGCGACGACGACGGCGCCATCACCGCGGCGTTGACGGGCGCGGCCGAGCGCTGCGACGCCGTGCTCACCACCGGGGGCGTGTCGATGGGCGACACGGACCTGGTGAAGGTGGTCCTCGACCGGCTGGCCGGCCCGGGCGGCATGCGGTGGATGCAGGTGGCGATCCGCCCGGCGAAGCCGCTGGCCTTCGGCCGGGTGGGGTCGGTGCCGGTGTTCGGCCTGCCCGGCAACCCGGTGTCGTCGATGGTGAGCTTCGAGCTGTTCGCCCGCCCGGGCCTCCGGCGGCTGGCCGGGCACCCCGACGACCGGCTGTTCCGGCCCTGGGTCCAGGGGGTGGCGGCCGAGCCGCTGCCGCGCCGCCCGGACGGGAAGGTGCACTTCGTGCGGGTGGAGGCCGCGGTCGACCCGGCCGACGGCCGCCTGCACGCCCGCCGGGCCGGGGGCCAGGGCTCGCACCAGCTCAGCGCCATGGCCCGGGCGAACGCGCTGGCGGTGCTGCCCGACGGCGACGGGGTCGAGGCGGGCGCGGCGATCCGCCTGCTGCTGCTCTCGCTGGACTGACCCGGCGCGACGGGCGCGGTCGGCGCGACGGGCGCGGTCGGCGCGGCGGCGCGGCCGATGCGGCCGGCACGGTCGGCGGACCCGCTGGACCCGGTGGGCTCCCCGGGCCGGAGATCCGCGGCGGACGGGCCGGTCGGCGGGCCGTCACCGTAGGCTGGCCCGATGGTCGCGGCGCCGCTGGTGGACGGGTTCGGGCGGGTGCACCGCGACCTGCGGATCTCGGTCACCGACCGCTGCAACTTCCGCTGCACCTACTGCATGCCGGCCGAGGGCATGCGGTGGATGCCCCGCGAGGAGCTGCTCACCTTCGAGGAGATCACCCGGGTGGCCCGGGTGTGCGTCGAGGTGCTGGGCATCGACTCGATCCGCCTCACCGGTGGCGAGCCCACCGTGCGGGCCCACCTGCCGGTCCTGGTGGAGCAGCTGGCCGGACTGCGGGAGGGCGGGCGGCCGCTCGACCTGGCGATGACCACCAACGGCGTCAGCCTGCGGACGATGGCGGGCGACCTGCGCGCCGCCGGCCTCGACCGGCTGAACGTGTCGCTCGACACCCTGCGGCCCGACCGGTTCCTCGAGCTCACCCGCCGCGACCAGCTCGACGCCGTCCTCGGCGGCATCGACGCCGCGGTGGCCGCCGGCTTCTCGCCGGTGAAGGTCAACACGGTGGTGATGCGGGGCGTGAACGACGACGAGCTGGTCGACCTCGCCGCCTTCGGGCGCGACCGGGGCGTGACCGTGCGCTTCATCGAGTGGATGCCGCTCGACGCCGAGGAGCGGTGGGCGGACGACGCCGTCGTCGGTCAGGACGAGATCGTGGCGGCCATCGGCGCCGTGTACCCCCTTGCTCCGGTGGCGCGGGGGAGCGCGCCCGCCGAGCGGTTCGTCTACCGCGACGGGCGGGGCGAGATCGGTGTGATCCCGTCGGTGACGCACCCGTTCTGCGGGAGCTGTGACCGCATCCGGCTGACCGCCGACGGGCAATTGCGGTCGTGCCTGTTCGCGGTCGACGAGGTCGACCTGCGGGCGCTGCTGCGGGGCGGCGCCGACGACGCCGAGCTGGCCGCCGCGGTGCGACGCTGCGTGGCCGACAAGTGGGCGGGCCACCTGATCGGGCAGGTGACGTTCATCCGGCCGCGCCGCAGCATGAGCCAGATCGGCGGGTAGACGCCGGCTCTTTCGATCGCAGGTCCGCCCGCACGCGCGCCACGGTCGGCGGCCTCGGCGACACTTTGTGACGGAACGGTCAGGCGGGCGCGGTGGGTGGTCTAGGCTCTGGCGCATGTCGGACCGTGGGCTCACGCACCTTGATCCGCTCGGCCGGGCCCGGATGGTCGATGTGACACCGAAGGACCCCTCCCATCGCCGGGCGGTCGCCCGGGGCCGAGTGCACATGGAGGCCGAGACGGCTTCCCTCGTCGCCCGAGGGGCGATCACGAAGGGGGACGTCCTGGCGGTGGCCCGCGTCGCCGGTATCCAGGCGGCCAAGCGCACCCCCGATCTGATCCCGCTGTGCCATCCGCTGCTGGTGGGGTCGGTGCTCGTGAACTTCCGGATCGAGGACGACTACATCGAGGTCGAGGCCCAGGTCGAGACCGTCGACCGCACCGGAGTCGAGATGGAGGCGCTGACCGCCTGCACGGTGGCGTGCCTCAGCATCTACGACATGTGCAAGTCGGTCGACCGCACGATGGTGATCGGCGACATCGCCCTCTGGGAGAAGACCGGCGGCCGCAGCGGCCCCTTCCGGCGCAGCCAGGTGGTCGGCGCCGACCTCGACCTCTAGGGAACGGAGGCCCGGCCCGCGCCCCGGCGGGTCACCGGCGTCGGCCCGCGCGGGCCTGGAGGCCGTGAGCGCCGACGCGGAGCGTGACATCGGTCTGGATGCGGAGCGTGCGGGCGGGCAGGATGGGGAGCCATGGCGGGTGGTGCTGGGACCGGTCCGATCCTCGCGGTCGGTGAGGTCCTCGACGGCAAGTACGAGATCGGGAAGCTCCTGGCGCGCGGCGGCATGGCCGACGTGCACCGCGCCCGCGACCTCGGCCGCGACCTCGACGTCGTCGTCAAGGCCATGCGGATCGACACCGGCGACCAGCGGCGCTTCGCCCGCGAGTCCCGGGTGCTGGCCGAGCTCGACCACCCGAACCTCGTGCGCCTGCTCGACGTCGGCCACCACGAGGGCCGGCCCTACATGGTCATGGACCTCGTCGAGGGCCCGTCGCTGGCCACCCGCCTCGAGCGGGGCCCGCTCGACCTCGACGAGGGCCGCCGCGTGGGCCGCGACATCGCCGCCGCGCTCGCCTACATCCACGACCAGGGCGTGATCCACCGGGACGTCAAGCCGTCGAACATCCTGCTGGGCCCCGACGGCGGCGCCCGGCTCTCCGACTTCGGCGTCGTGTGGCTGAGCGACGGCACCCGGCTCACCGAGACCCGGGGCACCATCGGGACGATGGCGTTCCTCGCCCCCGAGCAGATCGGCGGCGGGAACGTGTCGACGGCGGTCGACGTCTACGCCCTCGGGCTGGTGCTGCTGGAGGCGATGACCGGCCGGCAGGCGTTCCCCGGCACCCAGCAGGAGCAGCTGGCCGCCCGCCTGGTCCGCAACCCGGCGATCCCGAAGACCCTGCCGCCCAACTGGAAGCGCCTGCTGCGGGCGATGACCGCGCGCGAGCCGAGCGAGCGGCCCGACGCCGCGGTGGTCAGCGGCTACCTCGACGGGATCGCCACCCGGCCCGGCGCCGGCCCGATCCCGCTGCCGACCTCGCCCGCGGCCCCCGCGACGGCGGCGGTCCCGGCCTCGGCGACGACCCCGGCCGGGCCGGCCGGGCCGCCGGGCTCGACCCCCGCCCCCGCGGCGACGGTGGCGGCGGCCGCCGTCCCGTCCCCGGACGACCCGACGACCGTGATGGACCCGGCGTCGATGGTCGCCCCGCCCACCGCGCCGACCGCGGTCGTCACCGCGGCGGTGGGCCCCGCCGACCCGACCGTCGTGGTCCCGTCGTCGCCCTCGAACCCGTCGAACCCCGGCGTGCCCCGGGGGCCCCGGAGCGGGTCGGGCGCGCACCTGGCGGCCGAGACGCCGCCGTCGCGCCTGCCGTTCGTCGTGCTGGGCGGGCTGCTGGTGGTGCTGGTGGCGATCGGCGCCGTGCTCGCCTCGTCGCTCGGCGGCGACGGGGGCGCGCCGGCGTCGGGCGGCACCACGTCGGTGACGTCGGCGGTGTCGACGTCGATCACGACCAGCACGACGACCACCACGTCGACGACCACGACGACCGCTCCGCCCACGACCCCGACGACGGCCGCGCCCGTGGTCACCGCCCCGCCGCCACCCGGCGACGGCGACGGCCCCCGGCCGCCGGGTGGCGGCCGCCGCTGCCGCCGGCTGCAGCGGGAGCTGGAGGCGATCGACGAGCGCCTGGCCGAGATCGCCGACGACCCCGGCCAGGACGGGCTGGAGGCGGAGCTGCGGCAGCGCCGCGAGCAGGTCGTGGCCCAGCTCGACGAGCGCGGCTGCTGATCCCGCGCCGCGGCCGGGGCATGCTGGTCGTGTGACCGAGCCTCCAGGGACCGCGCTCCGCCCGTTGACCGTGCCCCGCCTCCTCGGCCGGGGGCTCACGCGGCGGTGCCCGCTGTGCGGGGCCGGGCGGATCTTCGACGGCTGGTTCACCATCAAGGAGCGCTGCCCGCGCTGCGACTTCCCGCTGGAGCAGCGCATCGAGGGCCAGTGGCTCGGCGCCCTCGGGATGAACACGATCGTGAGCTTCGGGATCCTGGCGGTGACGCTGGTGGCGGGCCTGATCGTCACCTACCCGGACATCCCGCTGGTGCCGCTGGCCGGGACCTGCGTGGCGGTGGCGGTCGTCGTCCCGATCGTCTTCTACCCCTTCTCGAAGACGCTGTGGAACGCGATCGACCTGGCCATGCGGCCGCTGGAGCCCGGCGACGACGTCGATCCCCGCTGGATCCCGCCCCCGGTCCGGCGCCGCTGACCCTCAGCCGTCGCGGTCGCCGTCGCGGTTGTCGTCGCCCCCTTCGTCGGGGACCGCGAACTGCTCGGCCAGCCCGGCGATCTCGGCGACCCGGCTGACCGCCGGCGACACGCTGACGATCCGGGTCCCGATCCCGTCCCGCTGGAGGTCCTCGCGGGCGACCAGCACCGCCTGGAGGCCCGACGAGTCGATGAACGCCAGCCGGCCCAGGTCGATCTCCACCTGCTCGACCGGTTCGCCGGACCGGATCTCGGCCAGCCGCTCGTGGAGCAGGCGCACGCCGTGCAGGTCGAGGTCGCCGACCAGCGACAGCGTCGCCCCGCGGGGCGTGCGGATGGCGGCGACGGCGAGGACCGGCTCGCCGCCCAGCTCGTCGTTGGACTCGCCCGTCCTGGGTTCCATGCTTGCCCTCCTGGGGCGGGCCGCGGCCCGCTGCCGACCCCCTCGCCCCGACCGTCCCCTGTCCGGGACGGCGAGAAACCGTTTCGGGCGGGGCCGTCCGGGGACACATCCAGGAAGGACGGTGGACAGGCAACGACGCACAGGCATGGGACTCGACATGGACGGGCGCGACGGCGAGACCGAGACGACCGACAGGACCGAGGTGATCGAGACGACCCGGCCGGCCGCCACCGAGGCGACCGGCGTGGCCGGCGCGGCGGCGACCCCACCGGGCGGCACCCCGGGGCAGCCGACCCCGACGGCGCCGATGCCGACCCTGGCCTCCCCGGGCGCGGCGACCGCCCGGCGGCCCGTGGCGGGACCCGGGCCAGGCGCGGGCGCGGCCCCGGGCGACGGCCACGACGACGCCGGTCGGGCCGACGGGCGTGACGGCGACGGCCTCGACCAGGGCGACGACGGCGCGCGGCGGTCGGAGCGGCGCCGCCTGGAGGTGAACGGGACCCAGGTGTGCGCCAGCACGCTGGCCTCGGTGTCGGGCGCCGCGGTCGCTTCGGTGTTCGGCGTGGCCGGGACCGTGGCCGGGGCGGCGGTGATGAGCGTGTTCGCCACGGTCGTCGGAGCGGTCTACGCCCACGGCCTTCAGCAGACGACCGAGAAGCTCCAGCAGAGCCCGGTGGTCCGCCAGTGGTGGCAGCCCCGGCGGTCGGTGGGGGCGCCGCTGTCGCCGACCGACGACAACTCGGCGGGCCCCGACGGGGCTGACGGTGACGGCGAGGAGGGCCGCGCCGGTGGCTGGCGGGCCCGGCTGGCCGACCGGCGCTGGGGCGTGGTCGCCGCGACCGCCGGGGTGTTCGTGCTGTCGCTGCTGGTGATCACCGCGGTCGAGCTGATCGGCCAGCGCCCCCTGTCGGGGACCCACGACCGCGGGACCACCTCGATCGGCTCGCTGTTCTCGGGCGCCGGCAGCACCGACGACCCGGAGGACCCGGTGGGGTCGGAGGAGCCCGGCGGCGGCACGGGGACCGGGGCCGGCGACGGCGGCACCACGGCCACGACGACCGCCGGCGACCGCAGCCGGGCCGGCGGCGACACCGGCGCCGGCGACGCGGTCGACACCCCGGCGGCCGGGGGCACCGGCACCGGTGCCGACCCGGGCCCGGGCACCGGCGACGGCGGCACGGGGACCGGCACCGGCGACGGTGACGGCGGCGACCCCGGCGACGGGAGCAGCGACACCACCGCCCCCGACGCCACGACGCCGCCCTCGACCGGCGACCCGACCGCGCCGACGCCCACCACCGCGGCGACCGCGCCCGCGGCGCCGGCGGCCGGCGCGACCGACGGGACCTGACCCGGCGGACCCGAGCTCCGGCGCGACCGGCGCCCGGCGGCGCCGCCGGCGCGGGCGGCTACGCCCCGTTGGCGTGGTTGGTGAAGGTGCCCACGAAGACCTCGTAGCCCGCCTCGCGCAGGGCGGTGACCACCCGGTCGACGTGGTGATGGTCGAGGGTCTCGATGGTGAGCTCCACGTGGGCCGCCTTCGCCGACACGTCGACGAACAGGCGCTGGTGGTGGATCTCCACGATGTTGGCCCCCGCCTGGCCCAGCAGCTGGGTGACCGCCGCCAGGGCGCCGGGGACGTCGGGCAGGTCGATGTGCAGGCGGGTCAGGCGACCGTTGCGCACCAGGCCCCGCATGATCACCGACGCCAGCAGCCGTGGGTCGATGTTGCCGCCGGTGAGCACGACGCCCACCCGCTTGCCGGCGAACCGCTCGCGGTGGGCGATGAGCGCGGCGATCCCGGCGGCACCGGCCCCCTCGACCACCACCTTCTCGATCTCGAGCAGCAGGTTGATGCCGGCCTCGATGTCGTCCTCGGTGACGACGACGATGTCGTCGGCCAGGGCCTTCAGGATCCGCCCGGTCAGCGTGCCCGGCCAGGGGGCGGCGATGCCCTCGGCCAGCGTGGCGCCGCCGGTCTCGGGCTCGCGGCGGCCGTGGAAGTGGGCGGCCATCGTCTGGTACCGCTCGACCTGCACGCCGATCAGCTCGATGTCGGGCGCGAGGTGGCGGGCGGCGATCGACATGCCGGACATCAGGCCGCCGCCGCCGATGGGGATGACCAGCGTGTCGAGGTCGGGGAAGTCGGTCAGGAGCTCGAGCGCGCAGGTGGCCTGCCCGGCGATCACCTGCGGGTCGTCGAACGGGTGGACCCACACCCGGCCCTCGGACTCGATGAGCCGCTGCACCTCGGCCAGCGACCCCTCCAGGCCCTCGCCGGCCAGGACGACCCGGGCGCCCAGCTCGCGGGTGCGCTGCACCTTCACGAACGGGGTGTTCGACGGCATGACGATGGTGGCGTCGATGCCGAGCCGGTGGGCGTGGTAGGCGACGGCCTGGCCGTGGTTGCCGGCCGACATGGCGATGACGCCGGCCCGGCGCTCGGCCTCGCTGAGCTGGAGGAGCTTGTTGAGCGCGCCCCGCTCCTTGTAGGCCGCGGTGAACTGCAGGTTCTCGAACTTCACCACCACGTGGCAGCCGAGGATCTGCGACAGCGTGTGGGAGTGGGCGCTGGGGGTGCGCGCCACGGAGCCCTTGATGCGGGCCTCGGCGGCGAGCACGTCGTCCCAGGTGACCGGAAGCGCGGCCGTGTCACCGGCGGGCTCGGTGGACTCGGTGGGCTCGCCGGGCCCGGTGTGGGCGGCGGACTCGGTGGGCTCGCCGGCGTCGTTGGCGGCGGGCGTGGCCGGGTCGGCCCCGTCGGTCGGGTCCGCCGGGGTGCCGGCGGGGTCGGTGGTGCTCACGGCACCGCCGTCTTGGTCAGGATGTGGCGTTCGATGGTCACCTCGTCGAGGACCTCCTGTAGCGGTTGGGTCCCCAGCCCCGCACCGTGCGGCACGTCCATCGTGCCATCCCGGTCCTCGAACGGCGGCGTGAGATCGCGCGCGAAGTAACGGGCCGAGGGGCCGAGGTCCGGGGGGAGCGTGCAGCCGGGGAGCGCGGCGACGGCCAGGTTCACGGCCCGGCCCAGCCCGGTCTCCAGCATCCCGCCGCAGCGGGCGGGGATGCCCGACTCGACGCAGCGCTGGTGGATGCGCCGGGTCTCGACGAGGCCGCCCACCCGACCCACCTTCAGGCTCACGGCGCCGCACGCGCCGAGGGCGAGGGCGGTGTCGAGGTCGGCCAGCGACCCGATCGACTCGTCGAGGCAGATCGGCACGTCGACCACCCGGGCCAGCCGGGCGTGCCCCAGGAGGTCGTCGGCCGGGAAGGGCTGCTCGATGGCGAGCAGGCCGAGGGCGGGGTCGGCCAGGCGCTCGAGCCGGGCGAGGTGGGCGGGCTCGGCGCTGTCGTAGCTGCCGTTGGCGTCGACCAGCAGCCCGACGCCGGGGCCGACCGCGGCCCGCACGGCCTTCACCGGGTCGACGTCCCAGTCGGGCGTGACCTTGAGCTTGAGGTTCCGGTGGCCCTGGGCGCACCAGCCGGCGGCCGCCCGCACCAGGTCGTCGACCGTGGCCGTGATCCCGACCGCGATGCCGGTGGGAACGGTCGTGCGGGTGGCGCCGAGGAAGTCGGCGAGCGAGCGGCCCTCCGCCCGGAGCCCGGCGTCCAGCACCGCGCCCTCCAGCGCCGCCTTGGCCATCCGGTGGCCCTGGACCTCGCGGAGCCGGCGCCCGTCGAGCAGGCGGGGGACCAGGTGGTGCCGGAGCACGTCGAGCGCCCCGACCGTGTACTCGGGCCAGTAGGTGGGCTCGTTCTCGGCCACGCACTCCGCCCAGCCGTGGGGGCCGTCGGCCACCAGCGCCCGGACCAGCACCACGTCGCGGTCGCGCCGCGTCCCGTGGGCCGTGCGGAACGACTGGGCCAGCGGCAGCCGCACCCGCCGCAGCTCCACCCCCTCCAGGGCGACCTTCACGCTGCCATCACCGTCTCGACGCTCACTGCTGCACCGCTCTCGTCTCGTCGCGCCCCGTCTCGAGGGGTCTCGCCTCGTCGTCGGTCGTCGCCGGTGTCGCCGGGTCGCCCCCTGGGGACGTGGCGCCGCCGGCCGGCACCCACCCATCATGACCCGCACGGGCGGTGGCGCCGTTACCCTGGTCCGCCATGGGGTCCCCCGCCGTGATGCTGAAGGCCAACGATCCGTGCTGGTGTGGCAGCGGCCGCAAGTTCAAGCGGTGCCACAAGGTCAGCACGGAGCACGTCCGGCCCGGCCGGGTCAGCCCGCCGCGCACGGTGCCCGCCGACATCCCCCGCCCGCCCTACGCCGAGACGGGCGCGCCGGTCCGGGTGCCCGAGTCGCACGTGCGCACGCCGGACGTCATCCGGCGGATGCGCCGCGCCGGTCGTGAGGCCGCCCAGGTCCTGCAGACCGTCGCCGAGGCCATCGCCCCGGGCGTGACCACCGACGAGCTCGACGCCATCTGCCACGAGGAGATCGTCCGCCGCGG
>DATCLV010000070.1:0-6059 GCA_036563745.1 Acidimicrobiales bacterium
GCGCCCGCATGAGCGTCGTCTTGCCCCGGCCCATGCCGCCGGCGATCAGGATGTTGAGCCGGGCCCGCATGGCGGCGGCCAGCAGGCTCGCCATGCCCTCGTCGTACATCTTCCAGTCGTTGACCAGCGTGGACTGGTCGGCGTCGACCAGCGGGTGGCGCCGGATCGACACGTACGGCCGGGCCGACACCCAGGCGACGGCCGCCATGCGGGAGCCGTCGGAGAGCTGGAGGTCGAGCAGCGGCCGGGCCGGCGAGAACTCCTTCTCGATCTGGGTCAGGCGGTTGGTGATGCCCAGCTGCCCGCCCTTCCGGGCCAGGGCCTGGATCTGCTCGATCAGCCGCTCGTCCGACTCGGCGACCGGCGGCACCCGGTGCTCGCGGCCGTCCAGGGTGCGGATCCGGACGTTGTCGCAGCCGACCACGAAGATGTCGGTGACGTCCTGGCGGGCCAGGTAGGTCTCGAGGCCCGGCAGCGTGGAGAACAGCCCGGCGAGGACGGCGTCGATGACGGCGTCCTCCTCGTCCGGGTTCAGCGTCATCTCGCCGCGGCGTTGGGCGGCGCGCCACTGCCCGTCGAGCTCGCGTCGCAGGATCGAGCGCGCCATCTGCGTGCGGTCGAGCTGGTCGAGGGCCGGCAGGCCCTCCCGCTCGCGGCGCGCCTCCTCGTCGCCGATCTCGACGGCGACGATGCGGCGGAGGGAGTCGACGAGGCGTTCGTTCGTCACCCTTGGGGCACCTCCAGACCAGGTTGACCCGGCTGACCGGGGTGACCGGCGAGGCCCGGAAGGCCTCGGGGCATGGCGATCTCGAACAGGTTCGCCCACACGGCGGCGGCCGACCGGGCGAGCGGCGAGCGCATCCACGTCCGGCTCACGCCGCCGGCCCACAGGTTGGTGGCGCCCCGCGGGTCCCAGGCGATCGCGCCCGCCAGCGGCAGGTCCAGGTGGTGGGCGACGTCCTCGGGCCGGTACGGCTTGCCGCCGACCACCAGCGCCGCCGCCGGCCGCTTGGCGACCTCGCGCACCCGGTCGACGATGTGCCGCGTGGCCTCGACGCTGGCGACGGTGGGCCGCACGACCACGACCACCAGGTCGGCGCCGACGATGCGCCGGGCGGTGGTCTGGCTCGGCTCCCAGCGGCCGGCGTCGACGACCACGTCGAGCGCCGCCGCCCGCAGCGCCGGGACCCAGCGCTCGTTGATCGACGCGATCACCGACTCGGTGACCGGCCCCGAGTTGGGGGCCAGCAGCGTGGCGACCCCGTGGGGGGTCATGGTGGCGTTGTCGTCGACCGCGGCCGCCGACGTGGTCCGCCGCAGCAGCGTGGCGGCGTCGACCAGCCCCACGACCGCGGGCTGCCCGGTGAGCACCGCGATCGAGCCGCCCGCCGGGTCGAGCTCGGCGAGGATGGCGCGCCCGCTCGTCGTGGCCACGGCGGCCAGCGCGGCGGCCGCGGTGGTCACCCCGGGCGACCCCTTGGCGGCGACGAGGACGTAGGCGGGCACGGGCGCTCCCTCAGTCCGGGTCCTGCCCGGGCAGGGTCAGGCTGATGCGCTTCTCGCCTGCGGCCGACGCCACCCGCTGGGCGTCGGCGCGCTCGACGATGAACTCGATGGTGCGCTCGCCGTTGTTCTCGTCGGGCTTGCCGACCGAGTAGAAGACGGCGTCGACCGACACCGGCTCCTCCTCCCGGTCCTTCGGTGTGACGTGCACACGGATCTGCCGACCCGGCACCAGCACGCTGGGTCCTGCCTGGCCTTCCTTGATGATCCCGGCGACGATCTCCTCGCCCGGGCCGGGCAGGCTCACGTCCTCGACGAACAGCTGGTCGCCCGACAGCAGCGAGCCCTCGGGCAGCGGCATGGCGGCGCGGCGGCCCACGATGTCGTCGATCCGGTCGGCGTCGATCGTCTTCACCGACGGGTCGGCGGCCACCCGCACGACCCGCAGGTCGTCCTCGTCGATCTCGGCGTACATCGGCACGTCGCGGGCGAGGGCGATCACCTCGACCCGCTGCCCGGCCGACACGTAGATGGCGGCGAACACCCAGGCGCCGAGCAGCGCGAGGGTCACGCCGGCGGCGAACCGGCCCCAGCGCCGCCGGGTGGGCAGGCCACCGGGCGACGACGCCACGGGAGCGGGGTTGCGGCGGCCGAGGCGCCGGGGTGGCGCCACGGGCCGGGTCGGGGGTGCCGAGACCGGCTTCGGCGCGGCAGGCGCGCCCGGGGCACCGACCCGGTTGCCGGCGGTGGGGCCCGGGCCGCCCATCCCCCCGGGGGGTGGCGGCGGTGGCCGGTCGTCGATGGTGCTCATGAGGTGGTGCTGTCCCTTCGCCTAGTCCTCGGACCCGGTGTTGACGACCTGGGTCTCGTCGACGATCCGTTGGAACGTGGTCACGCTGGGGTCGGCCGTCAGCGTCCCGCTCTGGCCCGGCTCGGAGGAGCCCCAGGCCACGTCCCAGGTGATGGTGACGTCGCCGGTCCACGCCGCCGGCCGGCCGCGCACGCCGGTGCGCCGCTCGTAGGTGTGGGCGCAGGCGCCGTCGGCCGCCGCCTGGTCGCGGGGCGGGGTCCCGGCAGGGTCGTAGGTGGTGCCGTCGTCGTCACAGGCGACGGCGGCGGCCCCGGGCTCGCCCGGGTGGAGGGTCACGGTGGGGTCGACGGTGATCCACACCGTGATGCCGGCGTACGTCGTGCGGTACTCGGTGGCCGGCTGAGGGTTGGTGATCGCCACGAAGGTGGGGATCTTCAGGTTGCTGCGGACGTCCTCGTCCGGTTGCAGCACCGGCGCCGGCGGCAGCAGCAGACCCTGCACGTGGGCCCACAGCGGCTCGAGGATGTCGGTGGCGGTGGGACCGGCCTCGGGCGGCTCGTCGGGGGTGCCCCAACCCTGCTCCACGGCCCACCAGTCGAAGTCGACGCCCATCTCGAAGCCGCTCCGCATGAGGCAGGCGAACACCCAGTACACGGCGTCGTCGCTGGGCGGCGGGCCCGGGTCGTACACACCGGGGGCGTTGAGCTCGCGCCACTCGTCGTAGGTCATCCAGCCCTCGCCCTCGCCGGGCTCGCGGCCTTCCTCGTCGGCGCTCGGGCAGGTGGGGCCGCCCCCGCCGCCGCCCTGCACCGAGCCGGCGGGCAGCTCCACGGTGACGACGACCCGGCCGCCCCGGCCGGCCCCGGCCTCCGGGCACTGGGCGCCGTTGACCTGGTTGGGGCAGGGGGCGCCGGGCGCGGTGGGCGCGCTCGACGCGGCGGGCGTGGCGGGCGTGGCGCCCGCCGGGGTCGGCCCGGCGAGGAGCGCGGTGCCGGCCAGCAGGAGGGCACCGACGGTCGCGGTGGTCCGGTGGTGGTTCACGGCCCCTCGCTCCCGTGGGTGCAGCCGGTCAGGCCCGGCGGGGTGGTGAGCTCGGCGAGCCGCCACTCCCCGTCGACGCGCACGGCGGTGCCGGTGCCGGGGAGCAGGAGGGGCTCGGCGGTGCGGTCGGTCTCCCGGTCGTCGTCGTGGCGGACGTAGCGCTGGACGGTGCAGTGGCGGAACACCACCTCGTCGTCGCCGAGCGCCCGGACGCCGCCGTCGATGTAGGTGAAGTTCAGCGGGTGGTCGGGCGACGCCGGCGTCAGGCGCACCCCGTCGGCGGCCATCTGCGCCCACCCGTCGAGCGACGTCTCGGCGAACCCGCTGTCGGGGACGAAGAGGTCGAGGAAGTCGCCGCGCAGGTCGCCGGACTCCAGTGCCGCGGGGTCGGCGACGATCTGCTCGACCAGCCCGTCGTAGCGGCCGAGCAGCTCGGCGACGTGGGGGTACACCTCGTCGGGCTCCGACGCGGCGGGCTCGGGGGCGCCGTCGCCACCCCCGCCCGGGACCCCGGCACCGTCGGCGTCGACGCCCTCGATGGTCGCGTCGTCGGCGTCGCCGCCGTCGGACGAGCACGCGAGCAGCGGCAGACCCACGATCAGTGCCACACCCCTGCCTGCCCTCGTTCGACCGCTCGCCGCGCTCACGTCCCACTCCCACTGCCGACCGGACGGCCGGCAGCGGTTGCGCCTGGGAGGCGCGGCACCACCGGTGGCGTCCGGGTGCTTCCTGTCCTCGGGCCCCGGTGGCGCCAGCGCGGTCAGCGTCGCCGGGGACTGCTCAGCGTAGAGATTTCCTGGATGTTCGTCTAGTAACTGTCGAGCGATGCTCCGACGTATTTGTAGGGGATTCCGCACGTGTTTACACGCCGCCCCGCTCGACGCCGGCCTGCTCACCCGTCCCGGCCGACCGATTGCACCTCCTGGACCTCCCGGAGGAAGGTGTACGGCAGGGCGATCGGATCGAGCGTCCCGCTTTGGCCGGCGCCGGCCCAGCTGACCGACCACGTCACCGAGACCGTCGCCTCCCACGCCTCGGGGCGACCCGCGACGCCGGTGCGCCGGGTGTACGCGTGGGCGCAGGCGCCGTCGCGCGCCGCCTGCTCCTGGGGCGTGCCGCCCGCCGGGTCGTAGGCGGTGCCGCCCGGCTCGCAGGCGATCTCGCCGGTGCCGTCACCGGGGTCGAAGGTCAGCGCCGGCGTGGCGGTGAGCGAGACGCACACGGTGCCCGTCGCGGCGTCGCAGTCGCTCGCGGTGAACTCGCCCTGCCAGTTCGTCACGCTGACGAACGTCGGGACGTCGATCAGGGCCGGCGTCCCCTCGGCCGGGAAGGCGGCGATCTCCGGGTCGAGCAGGTCGCCCGACACGTCGGCCCAGATGTCGGCAGCGACCTCCGCGGGCGAGGGCGGGGGCTCCTCGCCGGGGCCCAGCCAGGTGGGGATGTACGGCCCGTAGACCGGTCGGCCGTCGCGATACGGGATGCAGAGGTAGGCCCGCTCTCCAGGTTCGCCCTGGTTGATGCCGGTCGGGTCGTGGCCCGGGTAGGCCTCCTCCCAGGGCACGCACACCGTGTAGTTCCCGTCGTCGTCACCCCCACCGCTGGGGCGACCGTGGCCACCAGGGGGGGTGCCGCCCGGCGTCGAGCTGCCGGGGACGCACACGGTGATCGTGACCCGCTTGCCGGCGGGACCGCGCGTGCTGCTGCGCTGCGGCACCTGTCCGGGCGGGCACGCCGCCGTCGGGGCGGCCCCGGCCGGGGTGGGGAGCGAGACCGCCGCGAAGGCGGTCAGGGCGAGCACGGCCGCGCCCACGGCGGCCGCAAGGCGGGGTGGTCTCATGGTCCCTCCGTCTGGTCGCTGCTGGTGCCGCCGTTGCTGTTGCCGTCGTCGTTGTCGTCGTTGTCGTCGCTGTCGTCGCTGTCGGTGTCGCCGTCGTCGCCGCAGGGCGGCGCGTCGGGGAGGAGCTCGAGGTCGCGGAGGTACCAGCGGCCGCCGACGCGGACCGCCACCCCCTCCCCGGCCATGCCGGTGATCTCGATCGTCTCCACCACCCGGTCGCCCTGCAGGGTCTCCATGTGCTGCTCGTCGCAGGTCGGGAAGGTGACCTCGTTCTCCGACACCACCTCGAGCTCCCCGGCGAGCCAGGTGCGCACTCCCGTCTCGTCGGGGTCGGTGGGCCGGTAGCGGACGCCGGCGTTGGCGTTCGCCTGCCAGCCCTGCAGCGCCTCGGCGACCGCCTCGCTGTCGGGCTCGAAGACCGCGCGGTAGGCCTCGACCTCGGGGCTGGTCTCGTCCAGGGTGGCCTGCTGGTCGACGAGGATGGCGTTGACGGCCTCCTCGTAGCCGGCCAGCAGGTCCTCGACGTAGCCGGTGACGGCCTCGACGTCGTCGGCCGACGCCTGGGCGTCGGACGCGGGGGTGACGCCCTCGATGTCGTCCTCGTCGCCGGTGGTCTCGTCGCCGTCGTCACCGGAGCAGGCGCCCAGGAGCAACGCCACGACCCCGACCGTGCCGGCGATCGCCCGCCGCCACGTCGCGTGGCTCACCTCGTCGTGCTCCCTCACGCCCATGTGCCTTCCGGCTCGTCCCTGTCCCTGGTGGGTGATCGTCGCCTAGGGGATGCTGTTTGGTCCAGCGAATCTCGTGAATTCACACCGGGTTCATCCGGCGCCGACGCTCTGGACCTCCTGCACCTCCCGGGGGACG
>DATCLV010000076.1:0-21025 GCA_036563745.1 Acidimicrobiales bacterium
GTCCTACCCCTGGCCGCTGGTCTAGCCAGCCTCACCGAAGTGACGGTCAGCCCTGGCCGACGGAGCGCTGCGGCAAGGGTTCGGGTTGGGGCGTCAGCGTGGGGCGGGCCGACGCCGGCTGGCGCGACATCCACTCCCGGAACCGGGACGCCGCCAGCGGGCGGCTCACCAGGAAGCCCTGGGCCTGGTCGCAGCCGAAGGCCCGGAGGATGTCCCAGCCGCCCTGGTCCTCGACGCCCTCCGCGACCGTGGTCAGCCCCAGGCCGCGGCCCAGCGCCAGCACCGAGCGGGTGATGGCCCGGTCGGTGTCGTCCTCGGCCATCCGCGACACGAACGACCGGTCGACCTTGATCTCGTTGATCGGCAGCCGCCGCAGCCGGGCCAGCGACGCGTAGCCGGTGCCGAAGTCGTCGCAGGAGATCTTCACGCCCAGCTCCACCAGGCTCTGCACCACGTCCAGCGACCGCTGCGACTCCCCGACCACCATCGTCTCGGTGATCTCCAGCGTCAGCGACGCGGCCGGCACGCCCAGTTCGTCGAGCAGCCGGGCCACGTCGGTGGCCAGGCGCCGGTCGACCAGGTTCCGGGCCGACAGGTTCACCGCCACGCCCAGGTCCCAGCCGTGGTCGCGCCAGCCCTTGCACTCGGCCAGGGCGTGCTGCATCACCCACATCGTCAGCGGCCGGATCGCGCCGGTGCGCTCGGCCACCTGCACCAGCTTCGACGGCTTCACCCGGCCCAGACGGGGGTGGTACCAGCGGACCAGCGCCTCCGCGCCCCGCACGATCCCGGTCGCCATCTCGACCTTGGGCTGGTAGCAGACGTCGATGTCGCCGCCACCGATCGCCGTCCACAGCTCGGTCCCGAGCTTGCGAACGGTGCGTTCGCCGTTCATGAGGCTCCCCGACGGAGACGTGCCGCCGTCCGCACCGTGCACGATGAGTGCGGCCACGTCAAGCAGCTCCTTCTGTCACGACGGGACCGAGGACTCGGTCGAGGTAGGGGTTGGCGAACCGCCCGGTGGGGTCGAGGCGGGCGCGCACCTTCCGGAACCGATCCCACGCCGGATAGCGCGGTGCCAGCGTTTCGTGATCTTGAAAGTGCATCTTTCCCCAATGCGGCCGCCCGCCGTAGCTGTCCATGATTCCCTCGACGCCCGTGAAATAAGCGTCGAATGGCGTTCCCTTGTAGACGTGCACGGCGATGTAGCCGGTCTCCCGGCCGTGCGCCGTGGACAGCGGGATGTCGTCGCCCGCCGTCACCCGCACCTCCACGGGGAAGCTCAGCGGGATGCCGAGCTGGTCGACCAGGGCTCGGACCCGGTTGAGCGCCTCGGGGACCGCCTCCCGGGGGATGGCGTACTCCATCTCCAGGAAGCGGACGTGCCGGGGGCTGGTGAAGACCCGGTCGGACCGGTCGGTGTACTCGACGCGCCCCACGCTCGGCACCATGCGGGCCACCCGGGGCACCAGCGACGGGCGCCACCGCCCCACCCGGCACGCGGCGCCGAACAGCACGTTCGTGACCAGCACGTCGTCGACCCACGCCTTCACCGCGGACCGGGGCTGCGCCGGTTCGTCCGTGCGCCGGTTGCGCTTGGTGAGCGCCCACCCCGTGTGGGGCACCCAGTAGAACTCGAAGTGGTCGTTGGTCTCCACGAGCTCGTCGAGGTTCGCCAGCACCTCGTCGACCCGCTGCGGTTCCTCGACGGCGTGGAGCCGGAACGCCGGGGAGCACTGCAGGGTCACGGTCGACAGGACGCCGAGGGCGCCCAGCCCGACCCGGGCGCAGTCGAAGACGTCGGCCTCGTGGTCGGGTGCGCAGTCGATGACCGAGCCGTCGGCGGTGACCAGCCGGAGCCCGACGATCTGGGACGACAGGTTGCCGAAGCGCAGCCCGGTGCCGTGGGTGGCGGTCTGGGTGGCCCCGGCGATGGTCTGGCGGTCGATGTCGCCCATGTTCTGGAGGGCGAGGCCCCGCGCGTCGAGCTCGTCGCTCAGGCGGTGGAGGGGGATGCCGGCCTCGACGGTGACCGTGCCCCGCTCGGGATCGTGGGACACCACCCGCCCGTAGCCGGACAGGTCGATCGACACGCCGTCGGTGCAGGCGATCGCCGTGAACGAGTGGCCGGTGCCCACCACCTTCACCCGCTCGTCACGGGCGGCGGCGCCCTTCACGACCTCGACGAGCTCCTCCTCCGACGTGGGACGGGCGATGGTGCTGGGGGCACACCACTGGTTGCCGGCCCAGTTGCTCCATCGCTGGCGCGTCCCAGTGCGCATGGGCGGTCATCGTATGACGAATTTCCCGCGGTCTCACAGAGTCTCCCGGGGGCGGGCGTAGGGTATCGCCCCGAGGTGAAGTGGAGACGGACGCAGAGCGAGCACGTCGACGACATGCGTGGCATGTCCGGCGGGCGGGTCGGCCTTGGAGCAGCCGCGGGCGGGGGCCTGATCGGCATCGTCGTGCTGCTCCTCAACCTGTTCGCCGGTGGGGGTGGCGGCGGCGCCGGTGGGAGCATCAGCGACGTGCTCGGCCAGCTGGGCGGCGTCCCGTCGGCCGAGCCGAGCGGCACGACGCTGCCGCCGACCGAGGAGTCGGAGTTCGTCACGTTCCTCACGGAGGACGTGCAGGCGCTCTGGGACCAGCAGTTCTCCGAGAACGGGCAGCGGTACCAGTACGCCCGGGTGAACATGTTCACCGCCCAGGTGCAGACCGGCTGCGGCCCCGCCACCTCGGCGGTCGGCCCCTTCTACTGCCCGGCCGACAGCGAGGTGTACATCGACCTCGACTTCTTCCGGGAGCTGCGCAGCCGCTTCGGGGCCCCGGGTGACTTCGCCCAGGCCTACGTGATCGCCCACGAGTTCGGCCACCACGTGCAGAACCTCCTCGGCATCAGCGACGAGGTCCACCGGGAGCAGCAGCGGGCGTCCTCCCGGGAGGAGGCCAACGAGTGGTCGGTGAAGCTGGAGCTGCAGGCCGACTGCCTGGCCGGCGTGTGGGCCCACTCGGTGTACGCCCGGGGCGACCTGGAGGCCGGCGACGTCGAGGAGGGCCTGGCCGCCGCGGCGGGCGTGGGCGACGACCGCATCCAGTCGCAGGCCGGCATGGAGGTCGACCCCGAGACCTGGACCCACGGCTCCTCCGCGCAGCGCCAGGAGTGGTTCAACCGGGGCTTCGAGTCCGGCCGCAGCGACGACTGCGACACCTTCTCCTGACGCCCTGCGCCTCCTGACGCCCGGACGCGGCGGGGCCGGGTGGCGAACCACCCGGCCCCGTCAGGTCGTGTGCGTGGCGGGTGCGCCCGCCGGGCTCAGCGCGACTTGAGCGCCTCGACCAGCTTCGGCAGCACCTTGTGGACGTCGCCGACGATGCCGAGGTCGGCGACCGAGAAGATCGGCGCCTCGGGGTCCTTGTTGATGGCGATGATGTTCTTCGACCCCTTCATGCCCACCAGGTGCTGGGTGGCGCCGGAGATGCCGGCGGCGATGTAGACGGTCGGCTTCACCACCTTGCCGGTCTGCCCCACCTGGTAGCTGTAGGGCACCCAGCCGGCGTCGACGATGGCCCGGGAGGCGCCGGGGGCGGCCTTCAGCAGGCTCGCCAGCTCCTCGATCATCGAGTACTTCTCGGCCTCGCCCAGGCCGCGGCCACCGGAGACCACGATGTCGGCCTCGTCGAGCTTCGGACCGGTCGACTCCTCGACGTGCCGGTTGGTGACCTTGGCGCTGCCGGCGTCCGGCACGGCGATGGTCTCCACCTCGGCGGCCCCGCCGCCCGAGGCCTCGGCCGCGAACGACTTGGGCCGGAACAGGGCGATGTACGGAGCACCGGCCGTGAACTTGGTGCGCACCAGCTTGGTGCCGCCGAACACCGGCTCGGTGACGACGACGGCGTCGCCGTCGACGGCGATGTCGACGTTGTTGGTGATGACCGGCTTGTCGAGCGCCACCGACAGGCGGGCGGCGACGTCGCGGCCGTCGTAGGTGGTGCCCAGCATGATCAGGTCGGGGGCGTTGCCCGCCTCGACCTGGGCGGCGATCGCCGAGGCGACCGGCACGCCGGCGAGGCTGCCGCCGAGGTCGCCGGTGGCGTAGACCTTGGTGGCGCCGTGGGCGCCGAGGTCGGCGGCGATGGCGTCGGCGTCGCCGCCGGCGTAGACGGCCTCGGCGGTGCCGCCCAGCTCACGGGCCTTGGTGAGCATCTCGAGGGTGATGGGCGCGACCTTGCCGTCGGCGGCCTCGGCGTAGACCCAGATGCGGTTGAGAGTCATGGTGATGGGTTGCTCCTGGGCTCAGATGACCTTGAGGTCCTCGAGGAACGAAACGACACGCTGGTAGGCCTCGCCGTCGTCCTCGATGATCTCGCCGGCCTCGCGGGCGGGCGCGTCGTCGACGGCGATGATCTCCTGGCCGGCGCCGGCGGCGCCCACGGAGGAGGGGTCGATGCCCAGGTCGGCCACGGTGAGCTGGTCGACCGGCTTCGACTTGGCGGCCATGATCCCCTTGAAGGAGGGGTAGCGGGGCTCGACCACACCGGCGGTGACCGAGACCAGGGCCGGGAGCGGGGCCTCGACCTCGTCGTAGCCGGCCTCGGTCTGGCGCTGGACCTTGACGGTGCCGTCGGCGATCTCGACCTGCTTGGCGAACGTGATCGACGGCAGGCCGAGGATGGCGGCGATCTGCTCGGGCACGGTGCCGGTGTAGCCGTCGCTCGACTCGGTGGCGGCCAGCACCAGCTCGGGCTCGGCCCGCTTGATGGCGGCGGCGAGGACCTTGGCGGTGTCCAGGGCGCCGGCGCCCGACAGGGCGTCGTCGGACACCAGGATCGCCTTGGCGGCACCCATCGCGAGGGCGGTGCGCAGACCGGCGACCTCGCCGTTGGGGGCCATGGAGACGAGGGTCACCTCGCCGCCACCTGCCGCATCCACCAACTGGAGGGCCATCTCGACGCCGTAGCTGTCGGACTCGTCGAGGATCAGCTTGCCGCTCCGGTCGAGGGTGTTGTCGGCCTCGAGCTTCCCGGGCTCGGCAGGGTCCGGGATCTGCTTCACGCACACGACCACGTTCATGGCGGTCATGGTGTCCGTTGTTACGCGGCGTGTCCAAATCCTCGCATCACAAGAAGTGACCCACCGGTAACTACTTGCGCTCTCCGGCCTCCGGGGTCCCCGGAGGCCAGGCGGTAGCGTCGCGGCCGGTGAAGATCCTGTTCCTGGTGAACTCCTCGGCCTCGTCGGTCACGCCCCGGAGCCGGGTCGTCATCCGCAAGGCCCTCTCGGCGGACCACGACGTGACCCTCGCCGAGACCGCCCGGCGCGGCCACGCCACCCGCCTGGCCCAGGGCGCGGTGGCCGCGGGCACCGACGTGGTCGTGGTCCTCGGCGGCGACGGCACCCTCAACGAGGCCGCCAACGGGCTGGCGGGCTCGAACACGGCGCTGGCGGCGCTGCCGGGCGGGTCGACCAACGTGTTCGCCCGCACCATCGGCCTGCCCAACGACCCGATCGAGGCGACCGGTCAGCTGCTCGACGCCCTGGCGCAGCGGTCGATCCGCCGGGTGGGCCTCGGATCGGTCAACGGCCGCTACTTCATGTTCCACACCGGGGTCGGCTTCGACGCCGCGGTGGTCGCGCAGGTGGAGAAGCGGTCGAGCCTGAAGCGCTACGCCGGCCACCCGCTGTTCGTCTACGCCGGGTTCGCCACGTGGCTGCGGCACTACGACCGCAGCCGCCCCCACTTCGCGGTCGAGCACCTGTCGGGCGACGTGATCGACGACGGCTACCTCACCATCGTCATGAACACCAACCCCTACACGTACCTGGGGAACCGGCCGCTCGACCTGTCGCCGGAGACCACCCTCGACAACGGCCTGGCGGCGGTCACGCTGCGGACGATGCGGTTCGACCGCACGATCCGGGTGGTGGGCTCGGCGCTGGGCACGGGCAAGGCGCTGCGGTCGAGCCGCTGGGTCGACCACCGCACCGACCTGGCGGGCCTGACCGTCCGGGCCCACAGCCCCGTCCCGTACCAGGTCGACGGCGACCACCTGGGCGAGGGCACCCGCTTCACCTTCCGCCACGCGCCCGACGTCCTCGACCTGGTGCTCCCGGTCGGCTGACGGGCGTCGCCCCGGCCGCCACGCCGAGGACCCGGCCCGCTACCCGCGGGCCAGCGCCTCCCGGGCGAGCACCGGGTCGTCGGTGATGACGCCGTCGGTGCCGAGCTCGGCCAGCTCCCGGATGCGGTCGGGGTCGTTGCAGGTCCAGCAGTTGACCGCCAGCCCGGCGTCGTGGGCGGCGGCGACCAGCTCGGCGGTCACCGCCGAGTGGTGGGGGTGCAGGGCGGCGTACCCGGCGGCGCGCGCCTTGGCCGCGGTGTCGGCGGGGTCGTCGACGTTCCACAGCAGCCAGCCGACCCGCACGGTGGGGGCGAGGTCGGCGAGCGCCTTGCGGGCCCGGTCGACGGTGGGCTGGTGGAAGCACGACACCACGTAGGCGGCCTGCTCCTCCGGCGTCCGCTGCGCCAGCCGCGCCGCCACGGTGTCGGCGAACGCCAGGGTCTCGTCGAAGTCGGCGTCGTACATCCAGTTCTTGATCTCGACGTTGACGAGCGACAGGCCCCGGCAGGCGTCGAGGACGGCGTCGAGCTCGTCCACCGCGCCGTCCAGGTCGTCCCAGGAGCTGTCGAGCAGCACCCGCCCGTCGGGCAGCCGGGGGTCGTGCCAGACGGCGAGGCGGCCGTCGCCGGTGCGCCGGACGTCCAGCTCGACACCGTCCGCACCGGCCTCGCGCGCCCGCACGAACGACTCCACCCGGTTCTCGGCGGCGAGGGCGGCCGCACCCTTGTGCCCGATAATCAGCGTCATGAAGTTCTCGTTTCGATGTGGAAAAAAGTGCTTGCGGAGTTACCGACCGCACCGGTACTCTGACCCGGCCGCAGCCACACGCATTGTTAACCGCGGTGGCATGTGAAACTCGTCACAACCGGTGACCCGATCCGCCGTGGAGGTCCCGTGGCCCTGACGCAGAGCCGCACGCTATCCCTGTCCATCGAGCGAGACGACTGGCGTGAACATGCCGCGTGTCGCGATACCGATCCCGACCTCTTCTTCCCGGTCGGCACCACCGGCCCGGCGATCGAGCAGATCGACAACGCCAAGGCCGTCTGCCGGGAGTGCGAGGTCCAGAAGACCTGCCTCGAGTACGCCCTGGTCACGAACCAGGACAGCGGCATCTGGGGCGGAACGTCCGAAGAGGAGCGCCGAGCCATCCGTCGCCAGCGTGTCGCCCGCCAGCGCCGCGCCAGCGCCTGATCGCACCCGACGCTTCTGCGGAAGACGCAACCCGCAGACCCGCAACCACGTAGCAGCCACACCGAGAAGCAGCCACACCTAGCAGCCACACCAGTTCCAGAGGCCGAGGGCTACCAGCCACGACGTCAGCCACCGTCGTAGCTCCCGCCTCAGTCGTCGGATCCGTTCAGAATCCGGACGCATCACCTTCTGAGTCCAACTACCGCGCAGGGCTCGGGACCGCTCACCCCGTCCCGACCTGCGGCGGTTGGATCGGCAGCGTGAGCTCCACCACGGTGCCCGGCCGATCCGCCGGACCGTCGCCGTTGGCGATCGTGATCTCGCCCCCCAGCTCGGTCGTGACCAGCGTGCGCACGATCGACAGCCCGAGCCCCGTGCTCGACTCCAGGCTGAACCCCTCGGGCAGCCCCGCGCCGTCGTCCGCCACCCGCACCCGGACCGACTTGTCGTGCTCGCGGGCGATCTCCACCTTCACCTGGGCGCCCTCGGGGCCCAGCGGGAGGCTCTCCGGGTAGGCGTGGTCGAACGCGTTCTGGAACAGCTCGTTCAGCACCACCGCCAGCGGCGTGGCGACGGCCGCGGGCATCAGGCCCCCGTCGCCCTCCACGCGCACCGTGATCGGCCGCTCCGGCGTCGCCATCGCGTCCTGCACCATCGAGATCAGCGGCCGCACGATCTCGGCGAACGGCACGTCGTCGCCGCCCACCTCCCGCGACAGGATCTCGTGCACCAGGGCGATCGACCGGATGCGGCGCACCGACTCCTCGATCGCCGCCTTCGCCTCCGGCGACTCCAGGCGCCGACCCTGCAGGCGCAGCAGCGACGAGATCGTCTGCAGGTTGTTCTTCACCCGGTGGTGGATCTCCCGGATGGTGGCGTCCTTCGACAGGAGCAGCAGGTCGCGGTGGCGGAGCTCGGAGATGTCGCGCAGCAGCACGACCGCCCCGGTCACCACCTTGTTCTCCACGATCGGGATGCAGCGCATGAGCACCGTCACCTCGGTGCCCCGCGGGATCTCCTCGGTGACCGGCACACCCAGCGAGAACGCGGTGTTGACCACGTTCTCCTCCAGGCCCACCTCGCTGAACCGCAGGCCCTCGGCGTTGCCGTGGATGCCCAGGCGGTGCAGGGTCGACACGGCGTTGGGCGAGGCGTACTCCACCCGGGCGGCGTCGTCGAGGACGATCACGCCGTCGCCCACCCGGGGCGCTTCCTTGCTCTCGGTGTTCTCGGCGTCGTAGGGGAAGTCGCCGGCCGCGATCATGCGGGCGAACCGGTTGAAGACGTCGACGTAGATCCGCTCCAGCTCGCCGGGCTGGCGGCCGATCGACGGCGCCGACTCCCGGGTCATCACGGCCACGACCTCGCCCTTGTACCGGACGGGGATGCACAGCATCCGCACCCGCTCCTTGAGCGGGGGCACGGTGATCTCGCCCTCGATGATCTCGCCGAGCTTGTAGGCCCGGGCCACCAGCGGGCGGTCGCTCTCCTCCAGCACCGTGCCGACCCAGTCGGCCCGGTACACGGTCTGCGCGGTGGTGGGACGCACCTGGCCCAGCACCACGAAGCGGTTGCCGCCGTCCTCGCGGGGCTGCCCGACGACCCCGAACATGAGGAGGTCGGCGAAGCAGAAGTCGGCCAGCAGCCCCCAGCTGGCCAGCAGCCGCTGCAGGTGCGCGACGGCCGCCGGGTCGATGCGGGTGAAGAAGCGGGCCAGCTCCGCCAGGCTCGCCATCACCGATCCCTCCACAGGTGCTCGCCGAGCTCGAGGAGCCCGGCCACGTCCGTCACGTCGTGGTCAGCGTAGGGCACGGTGGCGACGACCCCGGCCCGGGACGCCAGGTCCTGCCGCTGCTCCGCCTCCCGCTTGGCGACCACCTGGAAGTTGAGGAAGCTCTCCGCCACCTCGTCGAGGACCCGCGCCACCTGGGCGGTCTCCCCCAGCTCGGCCGGCAGCTGCTCGGCCACCTCGGCCGCCTCGGCGCACAGCCGGCGGGCGACGCTGGTGGAGCCCCGGGCCCGGAACCAGTCGGGCAGCACCTTGTTGAGCACCACCGCGCCCAGGTGCAGCCGCCGCTCGGCGAGGGCGTCGGCGAAGAACTCGGCCTCGCGCACCGGGGCGGGCTCCAGGGTCGACACGACCACGAACGTGGTGCGCTTGTCGGCCAGCGTGCGGCTGACCGCCCGGGAGCGCTCGACGAACCCGTCGTACATGGTCTGGAACAGCAGGAAGAACTCGGCGATGTCCTCGAGGAACTGGGAGCCGAGGATGCGGTCGGCCACCGTGTAGAAGGGCCGGGAGGCCAGGGTGACCAGCCGGCTCCGGGCCGGGACGGTGAGCATCCGCAGGAGGCGGCTGGAGAAGAAGTCGGCCATCCGCTCGGGCGCCTCGAGGAAGTCGATGGCGTTCCGGGTGGGCGGGGTGTCGACGACGATCAGGTCGTAGCGGCCGGACCGGTGGATCTCGTAGAGCCGCTCCATCGCCACGTAGTCGTGGCTGTGCACGAACCGTCCGGTGATGTTGACGTACAGCGGGTTGGCGAGGATCGCGTCGCGGGTGGCGGCGTCGGGGGCGTGGGTGCGCACCAGGTCGTCCCACGACTGCTTGGTGTCGAGCATGGCCGCCCACAGCTCGCCCCGCGGCTCGACGCCGGCCCGGGTGAACAGCTCGGGCGCCACCTGGGCCTCGACGTTGCCGAACCGCTCCAGGCCCAGGGCGTTGGCGAGCCGGCGGGCGGGGTCGACGGTGATCACCAGCACCTTGCCGCCCAGCTCGGCGCTGGCCATCGCCCCCAGCGCGGCGGCGGTCGTGGTCTTCCCCACCCCGCCGGAGCCGCAGCAGATCACGATCTCCTTGGCGGCGAGCAGCTCGTCCATGCCCGGCACGGTCAGTACCCCAGCTCCGCGCCGAGGGCGCCGGCGATCTGGCGGGTGGCCCGCACCCCGTCGCTGCGGTGGAACAGCTCGGGGACGTAGAGCATCTCGACGCCGGCGAGCTGCCGGCGCAGCTCGGCCAGGTGCTGGGCCCGGGTGCGCCGGAGCCGGACGGCGAGGTCGGCGCCGTCGAGCACCGGCTGGACCGGCCCGCCCACCGCCTGGGCCAGGGCCTCGGTGGCGGCCGGCTCCCGGAGGCGGCGGAACACCTCCTCCTCGCCCCGGCCGAACAGCTCGGGCAGCACCCGGTTCACGACCACGGCGGCGAGGTCGACGTCGGTCTCCTTCCCGAGGCGGTCGGCCAGCTCGATCGTCTCGTTGACCGGCATCTCCTCCGGCGTCGCCACGACCACGACGCCGGTGCGGTCGGCGTCGCCGAGGATGTCGAGCATCCAGTCGGTCTGGTCGCGGACCGTGCCCACGTTGACGAGCTGGCGCATGGCGGACGGGGCGCCGAGCTGGCCGACGATGTGGCCGGTGGCGGGCGCGTCGACGACCAGCAGGTCCCACGTCCCGGCCCGCACCTCCCAGCACAGCTTCCCGACCACCAGGATCTCCTTGACCCCGGGGGCGGCGTTGGCGACGAAGTCGAACGTGCGCGCCAGCGGGCCCATGCGGGCCACGAGCGGCACGCGCAGCTGCAGGCGGAGGTACTCCTTGAGCGACTCCTCGGTGTCCATCGCCATCGCCCACAGGCCGGGCACGACCTCGCGCGGCTCGAACGCCAGGTCGCCGGCCTCGAACGCCTTGGCGATCCCGCCCTTGGCGTCGCTCTCGCACAGCAGCACCCGGCGACCCTGCTGGGCCGCGAGCAGCGCGAGGCCGGCGGCGACCGTCGTCTTGCCGACGCCGCCCTTGCCGGTCACGAACAGCAGGTCGCGATCGAGGAGGTCGACGGGCACGGCGGCGATGCCTCTGGTGCGGTGCCCCGGTCGGGGCGGCGGGCCGCGGGCCCCTACCCGCCGAAGCCGATGCGCCGGCCCGCCTCCGGCGAGCCGATCTCGACGTAGGCGAGCTTGGCCGACGGGATGCCGATCTGGCGGCCGCGCTTGTCGGTGAGCCACAGCGTGCCGCCGGTCTCCACCGCCTTGTCGACGTGCTTCCGGACCGCGTCCGGGTCGGTGTCGTCGGCCAGCGGGATCTCGAGCTCTTTCGGCGACTGGGTCACCCCGATGCGGACGTCCACGGTTCCTCCTGAAGCGGGCGGGAAGGCCCGGACATCGTAGAGGCTTCCTCCCAGAGCGGGTGATGGTCGGCCGCCCAGGATCGTGGCATCCACCCTTTCACCATCGACCAGAGCGCCGGCGGCTTCGAGATCGCGACGACGATGTGGCCGCCCACGACCAGCCAGGTGGCGATCGCGGTCCAGTCGTGGACGAAGGTGGCGCCGGTGCGCCAGTGCAGGGGGAACGGCTCGAACCAGCGCATGATCGACCCGGTCGCCAGCATCACCGGGATCATCCCGGCGACGAACGCGGCGTTGGCCTTCTGCCCGGCGTTGAACTTGCCGACCTGGTCGCCCGCCTGGCGACCGAGGGAGCGGAGCCAGCGGCGGTCGGCGCGGGTCCAGCGACCGAGGCGGCGGACGTCGGCCCGCACGGCGGCGCGCCAGCGGCCGGCGTAGGCGAGCGCGAGGGGCACGGGCATCGCCAGCCCCGTCCACACGTGCAGGCCCTTCACCAGGGGCCGCCGGTCGACGAGGGCGGTGAGCGGGCCGTAGTAGAGGATCAGGCCGGTCACGGCGGCGGTGAGGACGAGCGCGGCGGTCGTCCAGTGCAGCCACCGCTCGGCCGGGGTGAAGCGCAGGACGAACCGGCCGGTCGCCGGGCCCGTGGCGGCCGCGGTCGTCGTCGGGCCGATGCCGCTCGTGCCGGCGGCGCTGGTGGGGCCGGTCGTGGTCACGTCGGAGCGTCGCCCTCGCGGCCGTTGGAGCTGCCGACCCAGGCGTCGACGTCGTAGCCCCGCACCTCCCAGTAGCCGGGGCTGAGCTCGTCGACCACCTCGATGCGGTCGAGCCACTTGAGCGACTTGTAGCCGTACATCGGGGCCACGTAGAGGCGGACCGGGCCGCCGTGCTTCTGCTCGACCGGGCCGCCGAGCATCTCGTAGGCGGCCATGACGTCGTCGCGGCGGGCCTGCTCGAGCGTGAGGCTCTCGGTGTAGGCGCCGTCGAAGCTGTGGATGCGCAGGTGGGTGGCCTCGGGCCGGACACCGGCCTCGTCGAGCAGGTCGCGCAGGAGGACGCCGGTCCAGGGCACGTCGGGCACCCGCCAGCCGGTGACGCACTGGAAGTCGCGCACCAGGCGGGTGACGGGACGGTCGCGCAGGTCGGCCAGCGACAGCTCCAGCGGGGTGTCGACGAGGCCGTCGACCTTCAACCGGTACTCGCTGTCGGAGCGGACCGGGTCGAAGCTGACGACCGAGTAGATCCGGAACTGCCCCGAGGTGGGCAGGGCGGCGGTCAGGCCGGTCGGGTCGTTCTCGGTGACGGGTCGCAGCCAGCGCTGGAGGGTGCTGTTGACGGAGTCGCCGACGACGATGCCGACGGCCCCGAGCCCGACCATGCCGAGCACGATCCGCCGCCCGATCGGCGCCCCCGCCTCGTCGCCGGCACCGGCGGCACCGCCCGGGTCGACGGGGTCGGCGGTGGCACGGGAGGCCGGCGTCGCCGGGCCCCGGTCGGCCTCCAAGGGGTGCCGGGGCAGCTGCGCCTCGTCCACGGGACGGTCCACGGGACCGAGCGTACGTTCAGGGCCCTACGTACCGACAGCGTCGCCGTTCGGATGTCCGTGTTTCGTAAGGGTTCGCAGCCGCTCGAGGCGATCGTCCCAGCGCCGGCCGGTGGCCGCCGCCCAGGCGGCGAGGTCGCGCAGGGGCTCGGGCTGGGCGGTGAAGCGGGTCTCGCGGCCGGCGCGGTCGGAGGTGACCAGGCCGGCCTCCTTCAGCAGCGTCAGGTGCTTGGCGACGGCCTGGCGGCTCACGGGCAGCTCGGCGGCCAGGGCGGTCGCGGTGACCGGGCCCCGCTCGGACACGGCCCGGAGGATGGCCCGGCGGGTCCCGTCGGCCAGCGCGGCGAAGACCGCGTCGTCCGGCTCGACGGTGGCCATGCGCGGCCTCGCCGGCCTCAGAGGACGAGCGCGCCGGCGGCGACCACCAGCAGCTCCAGGCCCAGCAGGCGCCGGTCCCAGGTGGCGGCGGAGGCGACCGGGGCGACCGACGCCTCGGCCCGCAGGCCCCCGGCGGTGGGCGCCGGGACGAGCAGCCGCTCGGTGACGACCAGTCGGGTGCGCCCCTCGGGGCCCTCGTCGAGCACGACCTCGACCTGGGAGGCGCCGGCGGGGTCGTCGGGCCGCCACCACGTCCAGGCCAGCGACCGGCCCGGGTCCTCCCGGTCGACCCGCACCTCGCGCGCGGCCGCGTCCTCGTCGTCGAGCCAGGCCGCCCGGGCCTCCTCGTCGACCAGCAGGTCCCACACCGCCTCGGGGGCGGCGTCCAGCTCGACCGATCGCGTGACCTCGTGCGTCATACCCGCAACCCTACAGTTGCGGATCGGCCGACGCACCCGTACCGTCTATGCGCAACCAGAAGGTTGCACATCGAGCGAGGAGCCCGGCCATGCTGATCCCGACCGTCATCGAGACCACCAACCGCGGCGAGCGGGCCTACGACATCTACTCCCGCCTGCTGCGGGAGCGGATCATCTTCCTGGGCCGACCCATCGACGACGACATCGCCAACCTGGTCATCGCCCAGCTCCTCCACCTGGAGGGCGAGGACCAGGAGCGGCCGATCAACCTCTACATCAACTCCCCGGGCGGCGACATGCTGGGCCTGTTCGGCATCTACGACGCCATGCAGTTCGTGGCCGCGCCCGTCCACACCGTGTGCGTGGGGCAGGCCGCCTCGGCCGCCGCCGTGCTCCTGGCCGCCGGCGCGCCCGGCCACCGCTACATCCTCCCCAGCGCCCGGGTGCTCATCCACCAGCCCCACGGCCAGGCGGGCGGCCAGTCGGCCGACATGGAGATCCAGCTCGCCGAGATGGTCCACCTGCGGGAGCGGATGATCGACGTGCTCACCGAGCGCACCGGCCAGCCCCGGGACAAGATCAAGGCCGACATCGACCGCGACTACATCCTCCGGGGCGAGGACGCCGTCAACTACGGCCTGGTCGACGAGATCCTCCACCACCGCAACCCCCGCCCGGTGACCGGCTTCCACAAGCCCACGCCCAAGGAGAAGGCCTCGACCTGACGCGCCGGGGTCGACCGGGCCCGGCCCGGCCGACCCCCGACCCGCCGTCAGCCTTCCCCGTCCTCGGGGCCGAGGCCGCCGGCGTCGTCGGCGCCGACGGAGGGCGGCCGGCCCAGCCGGCTCGGGGACATCGAGCTGCCGACCGACTCGACCTCGCTCGGCACCCGGGCCAGCAGGAAGGTCCAGCCGTCCGCCACCGCGGACTCCGGGTCGAAGGGGGCGTGCGACGGCGATGCCTCCAGGCGCACCTCGTCGGCGTCACCCGGGCCGGCGAGCACCACGTACCAGTCGTCCCCGACCGTGAGGCTCGCCAGCGCGTGGCGCCGCACGGCGGTGCCGTCGGACAACGGCGACCAGAAGTCCAGCCCGGCGCAGCGGCGCGGCCCCTCGTCCGGGATCCGCAGGCAGATCACCTGGAACCCGCCCGCGTCTCGCACCTCCACGGTGGCCGCCCGGAACACGATCTCGTGCACCAGCGGCAGCTCCCCCGCCGCCGCGTCGGCCTGGTCGATCATCTCGGCCAGCTCCACGGGGGTGACCGCCCGGAAGCTGTCCAGCAACCGCCGGACGTCGGCCGCCGGCAACGTCCAGCCGCCCTTCGCCTCCATCCGGACCATCGAGCGGTCAGGGGCGGTGAGGATCGCACCGCTGTCGGGGCCGAGCGGGTGATCGGGCCGATGGTCGCGCTCCCCGATCTCCCAGAACGCCGCCGTGTGCGGCGCCGGCGGGGCGGGCGGCGCGTCGGCCTCCAGCACCAGCCGATCGTCGGCACCGGGTCCCCGGTAGACCAGCGTGGTCCGCAACGAGGCCGCGACGGACGCCGGCTCCCCGCCTTCGGACACCAGCGCCAGCGGCCCCGACGCCGGGGGCTCGAAGCCCTCGTGGAGCCCGCCGGGCCGCGGCGCCAGCCCGTCGAGGAAGGCCGCGACGTCGGCGGTGGGCAGGCCCTCGGCCCGGACGTTGAGCGTCACGCCGGACTCGGCCCAGATGAGCCAGACGGCCCCGCCGCCGAGGTCCGCCACCTCGACGGGTCGACCTCGCACGACCGCCCCCGGCGTCGGCGTGATCTGGGCGGCCATCGGCGACGCCCACACGACGAGGCGGCCCGGGCCGACGGACGCCTCGAACAGCTGGAAGTGCCCGGCGCTGGGGTTCTCGCCCGACGACGACGTCGCCCAGCCCACGCTCACCAGCGAGAGGCCCTCGGGGACCCAGGACGGCGCCCGCAGCCCGTCGGGCAACCCCGCGGCCGGTGTCGTGCCGACCTCCACGTCGTCGCCCCGGTCGTCGTGGCGACGGACCGCCAGCGACGCCGCCACCACGGCCACGAGGACGACGGCGACGGCCGCCAGCTGGAGCACCCGCACCCGGCTGCGGCCGTGGGGCCGCGGCCGCCCTGCCCCCGCCTCGTCGGGCAGGAGGACCAGCGGCTCCCGGTCGGGGTCGAACGCAGGCGGGGTGAACGACACCGCGCGGGCCGCCGCCTGCAGCGACTCGCCCACCTGCTCGGCGAGGCGGGTGTCACGGGTGATCGGGCTCATCGCTCCAGCTCCTTCCGCAGGTCGGCCAGCGCCCGGCGGGTGCGGCTCCGCACGGTGGCGGTCGGGCAGCCGAGCAGCTCGGCCACCTCGCCGTGACGCAGGCCCTCGTAGAAGCGCAGCACCAGCACCGCCCGTCGCTCGGGGGCCAGCCGGCCCAGCGCCTCCCAGGTCTCGTCGAGCTCGGGCGCGTCGACCGGGCGGTCGACGCCGACCCGGGCGAGGCGCTCGCGCTCCATCTCGGCCCGCTCCAGCCAGGTCAGCGCCAGCCGGACGACGGTGGTCCGGAGGAACCCGTTGGGTCGCTCCACGGTGGCGAACCGCTGGAAGAGCCGGACGAACGCGTCCTGCGCCAGCTCCTCGGCCACCGCCCGCGAGCGCACCAGCAGGAACGCCAGGCGCGCGACGGCCTCGAACTCCCCGGCGTACACCTCGGCGAACGCCACGTCACCGACGTCGCCGACTCCTCCGGCTTCTCCGGTTGTCCCGGCCCGGGCCTCGGCCACGGGTTCCACGCTCCTCATCACCCGGTACGACCGGTGGGAGCGGGAAAGCGTGCCCGCCGGGCGAGCGGGGTCAGTTGACGCGGAGCTCGGGGTGGTAGATCCGCTTGGGCGCCATCTCGACGTCGATCACCTGGGCGATCTGGGCGAACACGCGGCCCGCCTCGCTCTCGGGGTCGACGGCCGCGATGGGGCGACCGGCGTCGCTGCCCTCCCGCAGCTCGGGGACCAGCGGCACCTGCCCGACCAGCGGCACGCCCAGCCGGTGGGCCAGGTCCTCGCCGCCGCCCTCGCCGAAGAGCTGGTAGCGCTTGCCGTCGTCGCCGGTGAACCACGACATGTTCTCGATCACGCCCTTCACCTCGAGGTTCACCTTCTGGGCCATGAACGCCGCCCGCTGCGCCACCCGCTGGGCGGCCGGCTGCGGCGTGGTGACCACGTAGACCTCGGCGCGGGGCAGGAACTGGGCGAGGCTGATCGAGATGTCGCCGGTGCCCGGCGGCAGGTCGACCACCAGGAAGTCGGGGTCGTCCCAGAACACGTCGGTGAGGAATTGCTCCAGCGCCTTGTGGAGCATGGGGCCCCGCCAGATGACCGGCTGGTCCTCCTGGGCGAAGAAGCCCATGGAGATGCAGCGCACGCCGTGGGTCTCGGGCGGGACGAGCATCGAGTCGATCACCGTGGGCGGGTGCTCGACGCCGAGCATCCGCGGGATCGAGAAGCCCCACACGTCGGCGTCGACCACCGCCACGTCCTTGCCGCGGGCGGCCAGCGCCACGGCCAGGTTGGTGGTGACCGACGACTTGCCGACGCCGCCCTTGCCCGAGGCGACCAGCAGCACCCGGGTGGTGGACGACGGGTCGGCGAACGGGATCTTCCGGCCCTCGGCGTGACCGTGGGCGTGCTGGGACCCGGCCGTGGACGCCGGGTCGCCGTGGAGCTTCTCGCGCAGGGCGGCGCGCTCGTCGTCGGTCATGACGGTGAAGTCGAGGTCGACGGCGTCGACCCCGTCGAGGGCGACGACGGCCTCGTCGACCCGGCGGGAGATCTCGTTGCGCAGAGGACAGCCGGCGACCGTGAGCGCCACCGTGACGGCCACCCGGCCGCCGTCGACCGCGATGCTGCGCACCATGTCGAGGTCGACGATGCTGCGGTGGAGCTCCGGGTCCTCGACCGGGCGGAGGGCGTCGAGCACCTGGGCTTCGCTGACGGGCATGGAGTTCTCCCCGGGGATTAGCACTACGGCCGTAGGTAGAATACCGAGCGTGGAGCGACCCCCTATATCCCCGACCGATTTCGCGTCGGTCGTCACGGCGGTCACCTCCGCGTTCGGCGATCCCACCCGTCGGGCCATCTACCTCTACGTGCACGAGCGCACGGCCGACAGCGACGGCGCCACCGCGTCGGCGGTCGCCGAGGAGTTCGACCTCCACCCCAACGTGGCCCGCCACCACCTCGACAAGCTGGTGGCCGGGGGCTACGTGGTGGTCGACGTGGGCCGCCCCTCCGGCGGCGGCGCCGGCCGGCCCTCCAAGCGCTACCGGGTGGCCGGCGAGGGTGGCATCTCGCTCGAGCTGCCGCTGCGCCACGACGACGTGCTCACGTCGCTGCTGGGCCGGGCCCTCCAGGAGCTGGGCCCCGAGCGGTCCGAGCGGCTGGCCGAGGAGGTCGGCGTCGAGTACGGGCGGGCGATGGCCGGGTCGATGTCGCCGGGCTCCGACCGGCACCGGTCGTTCCAGGCCGCCCTGCACACGGTGGCCGACGCGCTCACCGCCCACGGCTTCGCCTCCCACGCCGAGGACCTGAAGATCGTCAACGAGAACTGCCCGTTCGGCGGCGTCGCCATCGACCACCCGGTCATCTGCGCCGTCGACCGGGGGATGGTGCGGGGGATGCTGGAGACGCTCTACGGCGGGACGGCGACGGTGACCGAGACGGCGGTGTCGCTCCCGACGGGCGGCGAGCGCTGCGAGACCGCCGTACAGGCGTGAGCCGGACCTACCTCGACCACGCCTCCACGTCCCCGCTGCGGCCGGCGGCCCGCGCCGCGCTGGTCGAGTGGCTCGACCGGGTCGGCGATCCCGGGCGCATCCACGCCGACGGCCTGGCCGCCCGGCACGCGGTGGAGGAGGCGCGCACGGCCGTCGGCGAGCTGCTCGGCGCCCGGAACCGCGAGGTGTGCTTCACCTCCGGCGCCACCGAGGCGATCGCCGCCGCCTGCTGGGGCGCCGCCCGGCGGGGCGACCGGTCGGGGCCCGCCCACCAGGTGGTGACGGCGGTCGAGCACTCGGCCGTCCGGCGGGCGGCCGAGCGGTTGGGCGAGGTGACCACGGTGCCGGTCGACCGCACCGGCCGGGTCGACCCCGACGCCGTGCTGGCGGCGGTCCGGCCCGACACGGCACTCGTCCACGTGCAGTGGGCGAACCACGAGGTCGGGACCGTGCAGCCGGTGGCCGAGGTGGTGGCCGGGTGCCGCGAGCGGGGCGTCCTCGTGCACGTCGACGCCGCCCAGGCGGCGGGCCGCGTGCCGATCGACTTCGGGGCCCTGGGGGCCGACCTGCTGACGGTGAGCGCCCACAAGCTGGGCGGGCCACCCGGGGTGGGGGCGCTGCTGATCCGCCGGGGGCTGCGGCTGCCGCCGCTGCTGGTGGGCGGCGACCAGGAGCGGGCCCGCCGGGCCGGGGTGGAGAACGTGCCGGCGATCGTCGGGTTCGGCGCGGCGGCGGCCGAGCTGGCGGCGCCGGGGCGGCTCGACGAGGAGGCCGAGCGCCAGCGCCGGCTGTCGGAGCGGCTGCTCGACGCGCTGGTCCCGGCGGCGGGCGGAGCGACCGGCGACCGAGCGCCCGCCGTCTCGGTCGACGACGTCTCGGTCGGCGACAGCGACGGCGACGACGGCGACGGCGACGACGGGATCGGCGCCCTGACGCTGTACGGGTCGCGGGAGCACCGGCTGCCGCACCTCGTGTGCCTGGGGGTCGCGGGGATCGAGCCGCAGGCGGTGCTGCTGGGCCTCGACCGCCGGGGCATCGCCGCCCACTCGGGCAGCGCCTGCGCCTCGGAGGGCCTGGAGCCGTCGCCGGTGCTGGCGGCGATGGGGGTCGACGCGCACCACAGCCTGCGGCTGTCGTTCGGCTGGTCGTCGACCGACGCCGACGCCGACCGGCTGCTCGCCGCGCTGCCCGAGGTCCTCGCCGAGCTGCGGACCCTCGTCACCGGCGGCACCGGTTCGGGCGCCGCCCGCCCCGGATGACATCATCTTCGGCCGTGCCGACGGTCTACGTGATCCGCCACGCCGACGCGGGCAACCGCAGCGCCTGGCGGGGTGACGACAACCTCCGCCCGCTGAGCAGGAAGGGTCGCCGCCAGGCCGAGGCCATCGCCCGCGAGCTGGCCGGCGCGGGCGCGACGCGGCTGGTGTCGAGCCCCTCGGCCCGCTGCATCGAGACGCTGGAGCCGCTGGCCGTGGTGACCGGCCTGACCATCGAGACCGACGCCCGCCTGCGGGAGGGCAGCGACGGGGCGGCGGCGCTGGCGCTGTCGGACGAGCTGCGCGAGCTGGGCGACGTGGCGGTGCTGTGCAGCCACGGCGACGTCATCCCCGACCTGCTGTCGGAGCTCCGGGGCCTGGGGATCACGTTCCACCACGAGCCCACGTGGCCCAAGGGGTCGACGTGGGTGCTGTCGGGCGACGGCACGGGGTGGACCGACGCCCACCACATCCCCGCAAAATCCTAGACGCGCCTCCAACAACTGTGTACAACTGCGTTTACGGGATGTAGGTTGACCCCCAGATCCATTCGGACCTGGGGGAGCTCCATGCACACGCACTCGACCGCGCGCGCCGTTCGGCGCGCGCTCGCCACCTTCGTGGCCGTCTCCGCCGCGGCCACGGCGGCGGTCCTGGCGCCGGCACCGCCGGCCGGCGCCGCCCCGCCGCCCCTCCCGGCGCCCAACTCGCACGGCATCACCCTGCAGAGCTGGTCGCAGGTGAACCCCTTCGAGTCGGCCTCGGTGCCGCGGCTCATCGACGCCACGGTCACCACCGCCAAGATCTTCAAGCCCGGCACCAACCCGTCGATCAACCCGACCAGCGTGCCGATCAAGGTGCGCATCCTGCTGCCCGCCGGCTACGACCCGAACCGGGCCGCCGGCTACCCGGTGCTGTACCTGCTCCACGGCGGGGGTGGCGGCTTCGCCGACTGGTCGAGCAGCAACGGTGACGTCAAGAACATCGTCGCCCGCTCCCCGTTCCGGGGCATCGTCGTCATGCCCGAGGGCGGCCGGGCCGGCTGGTACAGCAACTGGCGCGGCTACACCGACGGCAACTTCGCCCCGCAGTGGGAGGACTTCCACGTCCGCCAGCTCGTGCCGTGGATCGACGCCAACTTCAACACCATCGCCGACCGCTCCGGCCGCGGCATCGCCGGGCTGTCGATGGGCGGCTCCGGCACCCTGATGTACAGCGCCCGGTTCACCGACGTGTTC
>DATCLV010000094.1:0-2344 GCA_036563745.1 Acidimicrobiales bacterium
GTTCCGGACCCGCGGCTCGGGCATCAGCTCCGACGTCGAGTCGACGATCGTGCCGCAGCTGCTGGCCGAGATCGACGGCGTCGAGTCGCTGAAGAACGTGATCGTGATCGGCGCCTCCAACCGGGAGGACCTCATCGACCCGGCCATCCTCCGGCCCGGCCGGCTCGACGTGAAGATCAAGATCGAGCGGCCCAACGAGACGTCGGCGGCGCAGATCTTCGGCCGCTACCTCACGCCCGATCTGCCGATCGGTCCCGACGCCATCCGCGACCTCGGTGGCGGCGACGTCGGCAAGTGCATCCAGGCGATGATCGAGAAGACCGTCGAGGAGATGTACCGGACCGACTCGGAGAACGAGTTCCTGGAGGTCACCTACCAGAACGGTGACAAGGAGATCATGTACTTCAAGGACTTCGCGTCCGGGGCCATGATCGAGAACATCGTGCGCCGCGCCAAGAAGCTGGCGATCAAGCGGCACCTCGCCGGTGGTCCGAAGGGCATCGAGCTCGACGACCTGGTGGCCTCGATCCACCAGGAGTACAAGGAGCACGAGGACCTGCCCAACACGACCAACCCGGACGACTGGGCCAAGATCTCCGGCAAGAAGGGCGAGCGCATCGTCTACGTGCGCACCATCGTCAACCGCGACGGCGCCGGCACCGCCGGGGGCCGGGCCATCGAGCGGGTGGCGACCGGGCAGTACCTGTAACGCCGGAGGCGTTCGTGCCGAGGCCGCCGGGGTGACCCGGCGGCCTCGTCGCGTCAGCCCTCGAAGCAGCCGCGGACCGCGTCGGTGACCTCCTGCGGCACCTCCGACGGGTCGGTCACCGACGACAGCGCCAGCAGCTGCTCGAAATCGATCTCGCTGACGATGCAGTGGCCGTAGTCCCACGCCTCGTCGAGGTCGAGCCCGCCGTAGCGGACGGCCTCCACCATGAACTGCGAGCGCAGCGCCGGGAGCTGCAGGACGTCCAGGGCCCGGTCGTTGGCGACCGCGGCGTCGTCGCCCGGGTCGCACGACTCGATCAGCGGCACGTCGTCGCCCTCCAGCAGCCGGGTGTCGGCGGCGGGCGGGGTGACGGCCACCCACTCCTCGAGCGCCGCGGTCAGCTCCTCGGCGTCCTCGTCGGTGTCGGTCGCCACCCGCATGCGGACGCAGGTGCGGTCGTCCTGCTCGTAGGTGACCCAGCGGCCGTTGCCCCAGCCGTCGGCGGCGTCGAGCGCGACGACGGGGTCGATCCGCTCGGCCAGGATCACGTACAGGTCGACGGCGTTGGTGATGCCCTCGTCGGTCGTCCCGTCGACGCCCTCGGGCAGCGGCGGCTCGTCCAGCTCGACCGGCTCGGCCGGGCCGTCGCCGTCCAGGTAGGAGCGGGGGTCGAGCATGTGCTCGGCGGTGGAGGGCAGCTCCTCGAACGCCTCGTCGACGGCGTCGTTGCCGCCCTCGGCGGCGATCAGGTCGACCAGCGGGCTGCCGAGCGCGTAGGGGACGATGCCGAAGGCGTGCATGGCCGAGGGCACGTCGCTGAGCTCCTCCTCCGACTCGGCCAGCGCCTCGCCGTAGGCGTCGACGTAGGCCTGGCGCTCGGCCTCGCTCAGGCTCTGCACGTAGGCGCCCTCGATCCGCATGGCGTCGCCCTCGACCAGCGCCTGGTAGCCGACGAACGCGTCGTCCGAGCCCTCGGCGTCCGGGTCGATGTCGTTCTGGGTCTCGTGGAGGTCGAAGTGCTGGTCCTGCAGCGCGTGGGTCAGCTCGTGGACGAGCGTCGCCTCCACGTCGGGCGTCAGCTCGGTGCCGCGCACCACGACGTGCCGGGTGACGAGGTCGTAGTAGGCGAGGGTCCCGGCGTCGGCCAGGTCGTTCATCGACTCCACCGGGTCGACGTCGCCGTCGGCGAGGCCGAGGGCCCGGAGGAGGGCGACGTTGCGCTCCAGCGCCTCCGCGTCATCGTCGGACAGCTCCCCGGCGTCGATCCGCACCGCGTCGGAGTACTCCTGGGGCGTGAGGAAGTCGACGGCCACCGGGTGCTCGAAGGCGAGGCCGCGCTCGTCCTCCACGAACTCGACGAGCTCGACCACGCGCGGGTCCCACTCGTCGGGGTGGTCGTCCTGGTTGCCGGCGTAGACCACCACGCCCACCGCGGCGGCCACGGTGACCGAGCAGAGGATCGCCCCGGGCAGCAGCATCCGCCACGTCGACCGCGGCGGCACGTGCCCGCCGGGGCCGCCGACGCCGGGCGGCGGGGGACCGGTGACGACCGGCGGCAGCTCCGGGCCCCAGATCGTGGGCCGCTCCCGGCGCGGCGGGGGAGGCGGGGGTGCCGGGGGCGTCGCCGTCCCGGGC
>DATCLV010000095.1:0-3540 GCA_036563745.1 Acidimicrobiales bacterium
GCCCGGGACGGCCCACGATCCGACCTTCGACGCCGCCCACCACGAGGCCCCGGCCCCGTCGCTCGGCTACCGCCAGGCCTCGGCGCCCCCGCCCCCGGGCGCGTCGAACGACCTGCCGCCCGGCTACCTCACCCCCGAGGAGAAGGCGCGGGAGCGCAAGAAGCAGCGGCGCCGGCGCCGCCTCGGCATGGTCGTGCTCGCCTTGATCCTGCTCGTGGCCGCGCTCGCCACCATCGCCAACCAGCGGAAGAAGAACGCCCCCAAGTCGCTCGCCGACGTGGAGGAGGGCGAGTGCTACCTGGGCGACGACCTCAACGACCTGGAGATCGTCGACTGCCGGGCCGAGCACCACGGCGAGCTCTTCAAGATCCTGCCGGCCGCCGACCCGGACGGCCCCTTCCCCGACGACGCGGCGATGCAGCTCCAGCGCGACACGTGCACCGTGGAGCTCACCGCGTTCTTCGGGGCCGGCGCCGACGTGGCGCTGCGGGCCGGCTTCGAGCTGTTCCCGATCACGCCCAGCGAGGCGCAGTGGGAGGACGGCCACACCGACACATACTGCGTCGTGGGGAAGGCCGACGGCTCCGCCTACAAGGGCTCGCTGAAGAACGCGGGCGCCGGCGCCGGCTGAGCCCGCCGCCCCGCCGAGGCCGGACGAACGACGGGCCGGCCGGCACCCCTCGGGGTCGGGCCGGCCCTTGCGCGCGGCGGACGGACGGCGACCGGTCGCGCGCCGGCGCGGCGGCGCGCCGGCGAGCGAGCGCGGGGAGCGCGGGGAGCTAGCCGAAGAAGACCTTGGCGACGTCGAGGATCGCCGGGTCGACCAGCTTCAGCTCGTCGGTGGCGGCGCTGAGCGGCACCCGCACGATCTCGCCGGCCCGGAGGGCCACCATCTTCCCGAAGTCGCCGTCGTGGACGGCGTCGACGGCGGCGATGCCGAAGCGGGTGGCGAGCACCCGGTCGAACGCGGTCGGCGTGCCGCCCCGCTGGACGTGGCCCAGGACGATGGCGCGGGTCTCGTAGCCGGTGCGCGACTCGATCGCCTGCGCCAGCTGGTCGCCGATGCCGCCCAGGCGGACGTGCCCGAAGGCGTCGACCTCGCCGGAGGCCACCGACATCGTGCCCTCCTTCGGGATCGCGCCCTCGGCGATCACCACGATCGACGCGTAGCGCCCGCCCTCGTGGCGGTGCCGGATGACCTCGCACACCTCGTCGATGTCGAAGGGCTCCTCGGGGACCAGCACCATGGTCGCCCCGCCGGCGATGGCCGCCCAGGTGGCGATGTGCCCGGCGTGGCGGCCCATCACCTCCACCACCATCACGCGGTCGTGCGACTCGGCGGTGGTGTGGAGCCGGTCGATGGCGTCGACGCAGATCTGCACCGCGGTGTCGAAGCCGAAGGTCAGCTCGGTGGCGTTGAGGTCGTTGTCGATCGTCTTCGGCACGCCGACCACCTGCACGCCCTCGCCGGCCAGGCGGGCGGCCACGCCCAGGGTGTCCTCGCCGCCGATGGCCACCAGCGCGTCGACCTTGTTGCTCGCCAGCACCTCGCGCACCCGGTCGGGGCCGCCGTCGACCTTGTACGGGTTGGTGCGCGACGAGCCGAGGATCGTGCCGCCCCGGGGCAGCGTCCCCCGGAACGACTCGACCGACAGCGGCACGGTGTCGTCCTCGAGGACGCCGCGCCAGCCGTCGCGGAACCCGACGAGCTCGTCGCCGTACACGGACTCGCCCTTGCGGGCCACGGCCCGCATCACGGCGTTCAGGCCGGGGCAATCGCCTCCGCCGGTGAGCATCGCTATGCGCATGGTGTCCGATGCTAACCGTGGCCGAACGGCCCGCCGGACCAGTCTTTCCGGCTCGTTTCCCCTGGTGAACCGCAGGTGGAGGGCGGGTCGGCGGCGGCGTCGCCGCGGCCGGGTCGCGGCTGCACGGGCGTCCGGCCGCCCGGCCGCCCCGCTGTCTAACGTGCGGCCCATGGCCGTCGTGATCGCCATCGACGCGGGCACCACCGGTGTCCGCAGCTTCGCCCTCGACGAGGCCGGGCAGCCCGTGGGCCTGGCCTACCGGGAGCTGACCCAGCACTACCCGCAGCCCGGGTGGGTGGAGCACGACGCCGACGAGATCTGGTCGGCCGTGGCCGCCACGCTCGCCGAGGTGCTGGCCGCCCTCGACCACCCGCCGGTGGCGGCCATCGGCCTCACCAACCAGCGGGAGACGACCGTCGTGTGGGACCGCCGCACCGGCCGGCCGCTCCACCGGGCGATCGTGTGGCAGGACCGCCGGACCGCCGAGCGCTGCGACGAGCTGCGGGAGCAGGGCCACCTCGACCTGGTCCGCCGCGCCACCGGCCTCGTCCTCGACCCCTACTTCTCCGCCACCAAGCTGGAGTGGCTGCTGGGGCCCGGCGGCGTCGAGGCGACGCCCGACCTGGCGTTCGGCACCGTCGACTCGTGGGTGCTGTGGAACCTGACCGGCGGCCCGGACGGCGGCGTCCACGCCACCGAGCCGTCCAACGCCTCCCGCACGCTCCTCTTCGACATCGGCAAGCTGGCCTGGTCGGACGAGCTGGTCGAGCTGTTCGGCGCACCGGTCTCGGCGCTGCCCGAGGTGCGTCCCACCCAGGGCCGCTTCGGGGTGACCGCCGAGGGCGGGCCGGTCCCGGCCGGGGTGCCGGTGTCGGGGATGGCCGGCGACCAGCAGGCCGCCCTGTTCGGCCAGGCCTGCCTGACCCCCGGCATGTCGAAGAACACCTACGGCACCGGCAGCTTCGTGCTGATGAACGTGGGCCCGAAGGTGCCCGAGCCGGTCGACGGCCTCCTCACGACGGTGGCGTGGACCGTCGACGGCGTCCCGGGCGCCACCTACGCCCTGGAGGGCGCCATCTTCGTGACCGGCGCCGCCATCCAGTGGCTCCGCGACGGCCTCGGCATCATCGCCTCCGCCGAGGAGGTGGGGCCGCTGGCCGAGTCGTGCACCGACCCGCAGGGCGTCTACGTGGTGCCCGCCTTCACGGGGCTGGGGAGCCCCTGGTGGGACCCCTACGCCCGGGGCACGATCGTCGGCATCACCCGGGGCACCGGCCGGGCGGAGCTGGCCCGGGCCGTGGTGGAGTCGATGGCGTACCAGACCCGGGACGTGGTCGAGGCGATGGCGGCGGCGTCGGGGCAGCCGCTCGCCGAGCTGCGGGTCGACGGCGGGGCGTCGGTGATGGACGTCCTGCTCCAGTTCCAGGCCGACCAGCTGGGCGTGCCCGTGGAGCGCCCGGTGCTGCAGGAGACGACGGTGGCCGGCGCCGCGTACCTCGCCGGCCTGGCCGAGGGCGTGTGGTCGGGCGCGGACGTGGCCGAGCTGTGGCGCCTCGACCGCCGCTTCGACCCGACCGACGACCGCGCCGACGCCGAGGCCCGCTACACGCAGTGGCGCCGCGCCGTCGCCCGCGCCCGCTCCACCCCCACCCCACCCGAAATTGGGTGATTTCTGGGGGCTATACCACTGAAATTCACCCAATTTCGCTGAGATGTGCCGACAGCCGTACCG
>DATCLV010000261.1:0-10034 GCA_036563745.1 Acidimicrobiales bacterium
GGGCACCGCCGGCGCGCTCGGCTACCTGCGCGACTGGATCGCCGGCCGGGCCACCGTGGTCCTCAACGCCGACACCTGGTGCCCCGGGTCGCTGGCGCCGCTGGTCGAGGGCTGGGACGGGGAGCGCATCCGGCTGCTGCTGGTGGGCGACGACCGGTTGCACGCCTCGGTCCGCCTGGCCGGTGCGCTGATGCCCTGGTCGGACGTGGCGCCGCTGGCGGCCGAGCCCAGTGGCCTCTACGAGGTCTCGTGGGCCCGGGCCCAGGAGGAGGGCCGGATCGAGGTGGTGCGCCGCGACGGCCCGTGGGTCGACTGCGGCACGCCCGCCCAGTACCTGCGGGCGAACCTGCTGGCCACCGGCGGGGCGTCGGTGATCGGGGAGGGCGCCAAGGTGGCGGGCCGGGTGGAGCGCTCGGTGGTGTGGGACCGCAGCGAGGTCCACCCGGCCGAGGTGCTGGTCGACGCCGTGCGGGCCGGGCCGCTCACCGTCCTCGTGCGGTGAGCTCCACCGGGGCGACCCGGGCGGCGAGCTGCCCGCAGGCGGCGTCGATGTCGGTGCCCCGGTTGCGCCGGACCGTGGCGTTGACGCCCCGGTCCTCCAGCCACCGCCGGAACCGGGCCACGCCCTCGGGCGGCGTGCCCCGGGTCGGCCAGCCCGGCGTCGGGTTGAGCGGGATGAGGTTCACGTGGGCGGGCAGCGGCAGCGACCGGGCCAGGTCGGCCAGCTCGTCGGCGTCGCGGCGCCGGTCGTTGGTGCCGTCGATGAGCGCCCACTCGAAGCTCAGCCGCCGGCCCTTGGCGCCCAGGTAGTCGGCGCACGCCCCCATCAGCACCTCGAGCGGGTAGCGGCGGTTGATCGGCACCAGCTCGTCGCGGAGGGCGTCGTTGGCGGCGTGGAGCGACACGGCCAGGTTGACCGGCAGCGGGGCGGCGGCGACCCGGCGGATGCCGGGCACGATCCCCACCGTCGACAGCGTGAGGTGGCGGGCCGACAGGCCCAGCGCCCCGTGGGCCCGCTCGACGGCCGGCCACACGTTGTCGAGGTTGGCCAGCGGCTCGCCCATGCCCATGAAGACCACGTTGCCGAGGCGCCGGCCGTCGGCCCGGGCCTGGCGGGCGGCGGCCACGATCTGCTCGACGATCTCGCCGGTCGTCAGGTGCCGCTCGAAGCCGCCCTGGCCGGTGGCGCAGAACCCGCAGGCCATGGCGCAGCCGGCCTGGGTGGACACGCACACCGTGGTGCGGTCGCGGTAGTGCATGAGCACGGTCTCGACCCGGGCGCCGCCCGGCAGGGCGAACAGCCACTTCACGGTCGACCCGTCGTGGTCGGCCGACGACGCCACCGGCGCCAGCGCCGGCCGCAGCTCCTCGTCGGCGGCGAGGCGGGCCCGCAGCGCCTTGGGGAGGGTGGTCAGCTCGTCGAGGCCCCGGAGCTGCCGGTAGAGGCCGTCCCACACCTGGTCGACGCGGTAGCGCGGCTCGCCGTCGAGGCGCGCGGCGAGCGCGTCGCGGTCGTGGTCGTAGAGCCGGCGCGGCAGGGGCACCTCCCCAGGGTAGGTTCCCGGGCACGATGGCCGACCCCTCCGAGCCCGGCGTCCCGGCGCACCACGAGCACCACCGCAGCGTGCAGGGCGGCGCGGTGCGGGCCGCGGTGTTCGGGGTGAGCGACGGGCTCGTGTCGAACATGGGCCTGATCCTCGGCGTGGCCGGCGCCGACCCGGTGCCCGCCGCCGTGCGGCTGAGCGGCGTGGCCGGCCTGGTGGCCGGGGCGATCTCGATGGCGGCGGGGGAGTACAACTCGATGCGCGTGCAGGCCGACCTGCTGCACCGCGAGCTGGCGATCGAGGAGCGGGAGCTGCGCCGGCGCCCCAACGTCGAGACCGTCGAGCTGGCCCGCCTCTACGAGCAGCGGGGCCTGCCCCCCGACGGGGCCCGCGAGCTGGCCGAGGCGGTCATGAAGGACCCGGAGGTCGCCCTGGAGGCCCACGCCCGCGAGGAGCTCGGCATCGACCCCAACGAGCTGGGCCGGCCGCTCGGCGCCGCGGTGTCGTCGCTGGTCACGTTCTCGGTCGGGGCGCTGATCCCGCTGGTGCCGTGGTTCTTCGGGGGCGGGACGGCGGCGATCGTCGCCTCCGTGGTGCTGGGCGTGCTGGCGGCGGCGGTCGTGGGGGCGGTGATCGGCCGGTCGACCGACCGGGGCGTCCCGTTCGGGATCGCCCGCCAGGTGGTGTTCACCGTGGTGCCGGCCACGATCACGTTCCTGATCGGCTCGGCGCTCGGGGTCGACCTCAGCTAGGCAAGGCACGCCCCGGGCGCAGCGGGCGCTACCCGGCCCGGGCCGGGGGCTCGGGGTCGTCGTAGAGGCGGTCGACGCTGTGGACCGTGAACCCCAGTCGCTCGTAGAGGCGCACCGCCGGGGTGTTGTCGTGCTCGACGTAGAGCATCCCCACCGTCATGCCCCGAACGGTCGCCAGGTGGTCCAGGCCGGCGAGGACCAGCGCCCGCCCCAGCCCGCGGCCGTGCGCGGAGGGGTCCACCCCGATGACGAAGATCTCGCCCATGGCCGGGTCGGGCGGCGCCGCCGGGTGGACCTTCGTCCAGCAGAAGCCGTCGAGCTCCCCGGCGCCCGGCGCCTCGTGGAGCAGGAACCCCGCGGGGTCGAACCAGTCCTCGGCCATCCGCTCGGCCAGCTGCGCCCGGGTCCAGCCGCTCTGGTCGGGGTGGCCGGCGAAGGCCCGGTTGTTCACCCGCAGCCAGGCGTCCTCGTCCCGGCCGACCACGAACGGCCGGGTGGTGATCGGTGGGGCCGTCGCCGCCAGCGCCGGCTCGACCGGCAGCGGGCGGCGCATCTGCCAGAGCTCGCGCACCTTCCGGAGCCCGTCACGGGCGGCGGCGCGGTCGTCCTCGTCGGTGGCCCCGTGGACCCAGCGGGCGGGCATGGCCAGGAGGGTACCTACGGTACATTCGGCCGATGGCAGCAGGTCGTCCGCGCTCGCCCAAGGGGCGGGCCCGTCTCGTGTCCGAACGGCTGGCCGAGGAGTACCCCGGCACCGCCAAGGAGCTGTGCGAGCTCGACCACGAGAACCCCTTCCAGCTGCTGACCGCCACGATCCTGTCGGCCCAGACCACCGACGTGAACGTGAACAAGGTGACGCCGGCGCTGTTCGCCAAGTACCCGAGGCCGGAGGACCTGGCGAGCGCCGACCCCACCGACGTGGAGCAGATCGTCCAGTCGACCGGCTTCTACCGGAACAAGACCCGGTCGATCATGGGGATGGCCCGGGCGCTGGTGGAGCGGTTCGACTCGGAGGTGCCCACGAAGCTCTCCGACCTCGTGACGCTCCCCGGCGTGGGGCGCAAGACCGGGAACGTGGTCCGGTCGGTGGCGATGGACCTCCCGGGCCTGCCGGTCGACACCCACGTGCTCCGCCTCTCGAAGCGTCTCGGCCTCACCACCAACGACGACCCGGTGAAGGTCGAGATGGATCTGAACCCGATGATCAAGGCGAGCGAGCGCGGCGCCTTCTCGCTGCGGATGATCCTCCACGGCCGCCGTGTGTGCACGGCGCGCAAACCGCGCTGCGGAGAGTGCATCCTCGCCGATTTCTGCCCGTCGGCGGGGACTTTTTGAGGTTTCTCTTGCCTTCGGGCAAGAAAAGCTCGCATCCCGCGTCACCTTCCGGCGCCCGGAAGCGATAACTTCAATGACGACCAGGTTCCCGCCACCTGGTTCCTGCGACGCAGAGATCCGCCGCTCTGCGTCGCCTGCGACGGCGCCCCGCGTGGGCGCCGTCGCCGCGTCAACGGGAGAGGCCGCCCGGGGAGCTCTTCGCCCCCCGGGCGGCCCACCCACCCGGTCGCCCGACGTGACGGCCGGGCGGGCGGGCCCGGCCCGGAACCCCGGGGTCAGGGCCGCATGAGCCGCATCGTCTTCGCCAGGTTGCGGCCGGCGCTGCGGAGCGAGCGCTCCGTGTCGTAGAGGGCCTGGGCGAGGTCCTCGCGGGGGCTGCCCTGGTAGCGGCCCGCCATCTCGGTGATCCGGGCGGTCAGGTCGTCGAGGGTGCTGGCCATGGCGGAGAGCTGGGCGCGGTCGCTGTCCATCCGACGGGTCTAACTCATGCCGGGGCGCCGAAGTGACACCGGTACCGTGAACCGCCGTGCTGAACCGACTGGACCTGCGGGGGAGCGGCACCGACGACCTCGTCGCGCGCCTTCCCCGTCCGACCGCCCAGACCGAGCCCCCCGTCGAGGAGGTGCGCGCCGTCCTCGACGAGGTGCGCCGCGACGGCGACGCGGCCCTCCTCCGGCTGACCGAGCGCTTCGACGGCGCGAGCCTCGACTCGGTGTGGGTGCCCGACGAGGAGCTGAAGGCGGCGCCCGACGCGATCCCGGCCGAGCTGCGGGCCGCGGTCGAGGTCGCCATCGCCAACATCACCGCCTACCACGAGGCCCAGGTCGGGGCGGACACGGTCCACCACAACGGTTCGGTCGAGATCCGCGAGCTGACCCGGCCGGTCGACCGGGCCGGCTGCTACGTGCCCAGCAACGAGGCGCCGCTGGTGTCGACCGCGCTCATGACCACGATCCCGGCCAAGGTCGCCGGCGTCGGTGAGATCGTGCTGGCCACCTCGCCCCGGCCCGACGGCACCGTCGACCCCGGCATCCTGGCAGCGGCCGCGATGGTCGGCGTCGAGGGCGTGCTGCGGGTGGGTGGCCCGGCGGTGATCGGGGCGCTGGCCTACGGCACCGGGTCGGTACGGCCGGTCGACGTGATCGTCGGCCCCGGCAGCGCCCGCGTGGCCCAGGCCAAGCGCGAGGTCGCCGGCCAGGGCCTGGTCGGGGTGCCGTCGTCGTTCGCCGGGCCCTCCGAGGTCGTGGTGGTGGCCGACGCGTCGACCCCGCCCGAGCAGGCGGCGATCGACGTGATCGTGCAGGCCGAGCACGGCCCCGACGGCCTCGCCTGGCTGGTCACCTGGGACGAGGCGGTGGCCGACGCCGTGGTGGCCGAGGTGGCGCGGATCGTCCCGGCGTCGCCCCGGCGCCGGCAGCTGGAGTCGACGCTGGCAGAGGGCGGCTACGCCGTGCTCACCGACGGGCCCGACCAGGCGCTGGCCGTCGCCAACGCCATCGCCCCCGAGCACCTGGAGCTGCTGGTCGACGACGCCGAGGGGCTCCTGCCGCTGGTCCGCCACGCCGGGGCCGTGTTCTGCGGGGCGGCGTCGCCGGCGTCGGTGGGCGACTACCTCGCCGGCGCCAACCACGTGCTGCCCACCTACGGCACCGCCCGGTTCGCCGGCGCGCTGCGGGTCGACGACTTCCGCAAGCACGTCCACGTGGTGACCGTGGGCGACGCGGGCCTGGCCGAGGTCGGCCCCCACGTCGTGGCCTTCGCCGACTACGAGGGCCTCCCCGCCCACGCGGACTCGATCCGCGTGCGGCTGCCGGAGCTGCAGTGACCGGGCCGGCGCCCGCGGCGCGGCCCGAGCGTGAGGCCGAGCCCGACCCGCGGGCGCCGGCTGCGCCACCGACGCCATCGACGCCGGTCGCGGCCCCCGACACCACGGCCCCCGAGGCCCCGGCGCCGCTCGTGGCACCCCGGGCCGACCTGGGGCTGATGGAGGGCTACCACTCGCCGCAGGTCGACGTCGCCGTGCGGCTCAACACCAACGAGGCGCCGACCCCGCCGCCGCCGGCGTTCACGGAGCGGCTGACCGAGGCGCTGGGCCGCGTCGACTGGCACCGCTACCCCGACCGGTCGTACCGGGCGCTGCGGGCGGCGATCGCCGACCTCCACGGCGTCGCCCCCGACCAGGTGTTCGCGGCCAACGGCTCGAACGAGGTGCTGCAGACGCTGTGCCTCGCCTACGGCGGCCCCGGCCGCCGGGCCGCGGTGTTCGAGCCCACCTACGCCCTCCACAGCCACATCGCCCGCCTGGCCGGCACCGAGGTCGTGACCGGGCAGCGGGGCCCCGACCTGGCGCTCGACCTCGACGAGGTGCGGCGGGTGCTCGACGCCGCCCGGCCCGACCTCACCTTCCTGTGCTCGCCCAACAACCCCACCGGGCTGCTGGAGGGCGAGGACGCGGTGCGGGCGGTCGCCGGCCGGGCGCCCGGCCTGGTCGTGGTCGACGAGGCCTACGGGCAGTTCGCGCCGTGGAGCGCCCTCGAGCTGGTGGCCGACGACCGGCCCCTGGTGGTCACGCGCACCTACTCGAAGACGTGGGCGATGGCGGCCGCCCGGCTCGGCTACCTGATCGGGCCCCGCTGGCTGGTCGCCCAGCTCGACGAGGTCGTGCTGCCGTACCACCTCGACGCCGTCAAGCAGGTGGCGGGCGTCGTCGCCCTCGACTTCCGGGCCGAGATGGACGCCCGCGTCGCGGCGATCGTGGAGGAGCGCGGCCGGCTCCTGGCGGCGCTCGGCGACCTCCCGGTGGAGGTGTGGCCGTCGGCGGCCAACTTCGTCCTGTTCCGACCCCGGTACCGTGACGGGGACGAGGTCTGGAAGGCGCTGGTCGAGCGGTCCGTGCTGGTCCGCAACTGCGCCGGCCGGCCTCGCCTCGACGGTTGCCTCCGGGTCACCGTCGGGACGCCCGCCGAGGGCGACCAGTTCCTGCACGCCCTGCACGAGGTCCTGTCATGAGCCCGAGAGCCGCCCGCCGAGAGCGCACCACCAAGGAGACGTCCGTGGCGGTGGCGCTCGACCTCGACGGTCCGGAGGGGAAGGTCCACGCCGCCACCGGGCTGCCGTTCTTCGACCACATGCTCGACCAGCTCGGCCGGCACGGCGGCTTCGACCTGACCGTCGAGGCGACCGGCGACCTGCACGTCGACGGCCACCACACGGTCGAGGACGTGGCGATCGTGCTGGGCGAGGTGTTCCGGGAGGCGCTGGGCGACAAGGCCGGGGTCCGGCGGTTCGCCAGCGGCCTGTTCCCGCTCGACGAGGCCCTGGTCGAGGTGGCCCTCGACCTGTCGGGCCGCCCGTTCGTGGCCTACGACGTGCCCTTCGGCGAGTTCGTGCTGCCCCTGGGCGACCCGCCGTTCAACCCGGAGATGGCCGAGCACTTCTGGCAGTCGTTCGCCGTCAACGCCGGGATCACCCTGCACGTGACGAAGCGGGCCGGCCGGAACACCCACCACGTGATCGAGGCGTCGTTCAAGGGCGTGGCCCGCTGCCTGCGCGACGCGGTCCGGGTGGAGGGCACCGCGGTCCCCTCCACGAAGGGCTCGCTGTAGGCGTTCGAGGCCGCGGGCCAGGCGGCGCCGGCGGCGCCGCCGTCAGGCGAAGCTGACGGTGCGGACCCCGGGGAGAGCGTCGGCGAGCAGCTGCCAGGTCTCGCCCGAGTCCTCCGACAGGTACAGCTCGCCGGTGGGCGTGCCCAGGGCGACGTTCGGCCCGTCGGCGGTCAGCTCGAACGTGTCGACGTTGTAGGGGAACACCCGCGGCAGGCTGCCGTCGGTCCCGCAGGGCGCGAACGGCGTGTCGGGCTGGTCGAGCGGCCGCCGGTAGACGCCGCCCCGGTTGGTGCCCGGGCCGGTGGAGGCGCTGACCAGCAGCCACCCCTCGGCCACGGTGGCGGCCCGGCAGTAGGTGGCGTGGAGGCCCTCGGCGTTCCACGACCACGTCTTGCCGCCGTCGTCGCTCTGGCCCACGCCGGTGGCCGCGGCGGCGGCGATGGTCGACTCGACGGCCACCACCTGGTGGACGTCCTGGTCGGCGGCGACGGCCTCGACCCAGCCGGTGCCGTTGGTCCGCCACACGCCGCCCACGTGCACGTTGACCAGCAGGCCGTTGGGGCCCATGGCGAGCGACCGGGTGTCGGGCGGGCCGCCCCAGGGCGTGTACCACTGGTGGCGGTCGGGGATGGCGTCGAACGACTCGATGACCTGCACGCCGTCGTTCCCGATCTTGAACAGCCGGGCACCGCTGGTCCCCACCAGGCAGGCACCCTCGCCCCCGGCGAGGAGGCAGCGCGGGACGACGCCGTCGGGAAGCTCGACCCGCTGCTCGGTGACCAGTGACACCACCGTGTCGTCGGCGATGGCCCAGTCCCCGGACACGGCCTGCACCTCGGTGCCGGCCAGCACGTGCCTCCCGACCTCGCCATCGAGCCCGATCTCGAAGAGCCCGTCGGCGGTTCCCGTGACGATCATGTGCCCCATTGTGGTGCCCCCGGACCGCCACGTGTCGAACCCTCCGTGAACACCGCCCGCGTTACTCCGTTCCAGATCGCAGCGGCTCGCCGTATCATCCGGCTCGATATGGCCCTCATCGCGGTCCTCGACTACGGCATCGGCAACCTGCGCTCCGCCGCCAAGGCGCTCGAGCGGGTGGGTGCCGAGGCACATCTCACCCGCGACCGCGACCTCATCCGGGAGGCCGCGGGCGTGGTCCTCCCCGGTGTCGGCAACTTCGGGCGCTGCATGGAGGCCCTGGAGGCCAGCGAGCTCGACGAGGTGGCGCTGGAGGCGGCGTTCTCCGGGCGGCCGTTCCTCGGCATCTGCGTCGGGATGCAGATGCTGTACCACGGCTCGGAGGAGACGCCGAACGTGCCCGGCCTGGGCGTCCTGCCGGGCGTGGTGCGCCAGCTGCCCGACACCGTGAAGCGGCCGCAGATGCAGTGGAACCGCCTCGACCGGGCGGGGAGCAGCATCCTGCTGGCCGGCCTGGGCGACGAGAGCTGGGTGTACTTCGTGCACGGCTACGCCGCCGAGCCCGACGAGCACACGGTCGCCACCTGCGACTACGGCGGCCCGATCGCCGCCGTGGTCGAGCGGGGGGCGCTGTGCGCCACGCAGTTCCACCCGGAGAAGTCCGGGGCCGTGGGGCTGCGGATCCTGGCCAACTTCGTGCGCAGCGCCGTGCAGTCGGCCGAAGCGGCCTGAGACGGCCCGAGACGACGAGGACCCGAGGACCGAGGCCCCAATGGAGCTGTTCCCTGCCATCGACCTGCTCGGCGGTCGCTGCGTCCGCCTCTACCAGGGCGACTACGAGCGGTCGCAGGTCTACGGCGACGACCCGGTCGCCCAGGCCCGGGGGTTCGCCGCCGAGGGCGCCCCGTGGATCCACGTGGTTGACCTCGACGCCGCCCGCACGGGTTCCCCCGAGAACCGGTCGCTGATCGCCGCGATCGCCGCCGCGGTCGACGTTCCGGTGCAGACCGGAGGCGGCGTGCGCGACGACGCCGCGGCCGACGCCCTGTTCGCCGCCGGGGTGCGACGCGTGGTCGTCGGCACCAAGGCGCTCGACGACCCCAACTGGGTGCGCCGCCTCGCCGCCCGCCACCCGGGGCAGGTCGCCGTCGGGCTCGACGCCCGGGGCCGCGACGTGGCCGTGCGGGGGTGGACCGAGGCGTCGGGGCGCGACCTGGTCGACGTGGCCCGGTCGTTCGAGGACGCCGGGGTCGCGGCGCTGGTCGTGACCGAGATCGGGCGCGACGGCACGCTGGAGGGCCCGGCGCTCGACCAGCTGGCGGCGGTGCTGGAGGCCGTGACGATCGACGTGGTCGCCTCGGGCGGCGTCGGCACGCTCGACGACCTGCGGGCGCTGGCCGCCCTGCGGGTGGGGGAGCAGGGCCGGCGGCCGACCGGCGCGATCGTCGGCCGGGCGCTCTACGAGGGCGCCTTCACGGTGGCCGAGGCGGTCGAGGCGGTGGCGGCCCGTGCGTAGCGTCCGCGTGATCCCGTGCCTCGACGTCGACAACGGCCGCGTCGTGAAGGGCGTGAACTTCGTCGGCCTCCGCGACGCGGGCGATCCGGTCGAGCTGGCCGCCCGCTACGACGCCGAGGGCGCCGACGAGGTGGTGTTCCTCGACATCACGGCGTCGTCCGACGGGCGGGCCACGATGGTCGACCTGGCCCGGCGCACCGCCGAGGAGGTCTTCATCCCGTTCACGATCGGGGGCGGGGTGCGTTCGGTCGAGGACGCCCGGCAGCTGCTGCGGGTGGGCGCCGACAAGGTGTCGATCAACAGCGCCGCCGTCTCGCGGCCCGAGCTGATCACCGAGCTGGCCGACGAGTTCGGGGCCCAGTGC